>RFKT01000106.1 GCA_003694225.1 Candidatus Dadabacteria bacterium | reverse complement strand
GTGGAGGCAACCTTCTGTATTTGCAAGAGAAAGTTACCCTGTACCTTTTTGAAGGAAGTAATTTCCTTGCCTTTAGAGAGGGGAAAAGTAACCCCGTACCATTTGCGTGATTAAGTAACCCCGTACCATTTGCGTGATTTGCGTGACGAGTTGTGTCGGTTAAGGTGTGGGTGTCCTCTTGATTTCAGAAAATATGCTTTCTCCCTTATTTCCAACAGTAAAGTTGCCGATAGGAGGGGTATAGAGGGTAAAATTTGCCAAGTTTCCTTATATAGCTATGGCTGGATCTAAACTAACTCCTGAGACTGAGATTTATCTTGTTGAATCTTATGAGTTTTTAGACCAAATTGAGGCCGACCTCATAAACCTAGAGATGTCTTCAGACAAAAGAGATCTCTTAGAGGATCTATTCAGGCATATCCATACAATAAAAGGCAACGCTGGCTTTCTTGGGTTTCAGACTATAGAGCTTCTCTGCCACAAAAATGAAAGCCTTCTTTCAAAACTTAAAGAAAAAAGGGGATCTATTGATTCAGGCACCGTAGATATTCTCTTGGAATATGTTGACCTTGCAAGAGATCTTTTGCGTTCGGTAGAAGAGACAGGCAAAGAAAAGAGCCTAGACCTTTCAAGCCATTTTTCTAGGTTGGAAAAGCTTCTCTAATGCAGTCTTATCAAATAGTTATCCTTTGTCAGAATTTACAAGAAAGGCTTTACCTTTCTGCACTTTTTCCCGATATCAAAGATTGAGGGAAGCTATATTTATTTTTTCATAGAACCGGGTTATGGGCGAAAAGGACGAGATTGTACACGAATTTTTGGTTGAGGCATTTGAGAGCTTAGATAACCTTGATCAGGAATTTGTATCTCTCGAAAATGATCCGGAAAACCAAGAGATCTTAAACAGTATCTTCAGGGCTATCCACACGATTAAGGGGACGTGCGGATTTCTTGAATTCTTTAAGTTGGAGTCTTTGGCTCATACAGGTGAAAGCCTACTTGATAATTTGCGTTCCGGAAAGATTATAGCCTCTCCTGAGATTATAAGCGCTCTGTTGGAATTGATAGATGCTATAAGAGTCATGTTAAGCAATATTGAATCTGGAGGAGATGAAGGAGAGGAAGAATTTAATGATCTAAAAGAAAAGCTTAAGTCTTTTAATGCAAATAAAACGCCTTCTCAGGCAGCGGATTTAATACATTCTCAAGAGGAAGAAAAGGAAAAGATAAAAGATAGCTCTCCCCCTCAATCGGAAGATGATCTTGAGGAGCTATTTAAACTGGCACAGATGGAATACCAGTCAGATTCAATCAACTCTCCCTCTGTATCTGACGAAGAAAAGGGGGCAGATGAAGGAACGGACATTAAAAGCTCACAAAAAGATAGAGAGTCTAAATCTCAGCCCCTTAAGGGCTCAGTTGCAAGCGCTACGATACGGGTTGATGTAAATCTCCTTGATACACTTATGAATCTTGTAGGAGAGCTCGTCCTTACCCGCAATCAGATCCTCCAGCACACCCGAGACCACCACGATCCGCTATTTATAAACACCTCCCAGCAACTCAACCTTATTACATCAGAGCTTCAAGAACAGGTGATGAAAACCCGGATGCAGCCTATTTCAAATGTATGGAACAAGTTTCCAAGGGTAGTCAGGGATGTGGCCAAATCGTGCGGAAAAGAGGTAAGGCTTGAGATGGAGGGTAAGGAGACAGAGCTTGATAAAACCATCCTTGAAGCCATTAAGGATCCTCTGACCCATATTGTAAGAAATTCGGTGGATCACGGGATAGAACTTCCCGAAGAAAGGGCTAAAAGAGGAAAGCCCGAGGAGGGGGTGCTAAAGTTGAAGGCATTCCATGAAGGAGGATATGTAATAATTGAGATCTCTGACGACGGAGCGGGTATAGATCCCCAAAAGGTAAAGGCTAAGGCATTGAGCCAAGGTTTGCTCCCTGAAAGCGAGCTTGACGCGATGGGAGATCAGGAGCTTCAAAGGCTTATCTTTATGCCTGGCTTCTCAACGGCCAAAGAGGTGACAAACATCTCAGGCAGGGGGGTCGGGATGGATGTAGTGAGATCAAATATAGAGAAGATAGGAGGCTCCGTATCTATACAAAGTGTGTGTGGTGAAGGAACAACTCTATTTATTAAGATTCCTTTGACATTGGCAATCGTTCCGGCCTTGATAGTTGCCGCAAAAGATCAAAGATTTGCAATTCCGCAGGTAAGCTTGATAGAGCTTATCCGGGCTGATGAAGAGGATATCCGCTCAAATATTGAAGATATCAAGGGAACCCATCTTTACCGTTTAAGGGGCAACCTCCTTCCTCTGGTGTATCTTAATGACTCCCTCAGACTTGATGGAGCCACTTCGCATAAGAGGACTTCCGAGGTGCTGAATGCGCCATTAACAGAGGGTGAAGATGATCAATTTGCCATGAATATAGCCGTTGTAAGGGCTGATGATAAGCTTTTTGGCCTTGTTGTAGACGCGGTGTACGACACTGAGGAGATAGTTGTAAAACCTCTTGGAGATCAATTAAAGGATATCTCGGTGTATTCAGGTGCAACTATTATGGGAGATGGAAGGATAGCTCTTATCTTGGATATGGTTGGCTTGGGAAGGCAGGTACGCGCTGTAAGTGGTGACACGACCGAAAAGAGCGTAGAAGGATCAGCGGGCGACACAGAGTGGGTAAATTCCCAGACAGAATCGGCGGTGATTGTGAGGTTGGGAGGCGATTACAGGCTCGCATTTCCCCTTTCAGGAGTAAACAGGCTGGAAGAGTTTGAGGCAAACACCCTTGAAAGGCTCGGAGATCGGCTGATGGTTCAGTACAGGGGAGGAATACTTCCCCTCCTTGATTTATCCGAATTCTTTGGCAAGGGCTCTGCGATAACAGGCGATACGGTAAATGTGATCGTACACGGCGGAAACGGCAGGGCTGTTGGCTTAGTAGTGGGCGAGATTGTAGATATCGTCGAAGAGTCATTTAGGTTGGAAGCCGTCGGAGGAAAGCCCGGTATAAAGGGGACCGCTGTTTTAAACGGCAAGATTACAGATTTTATCGATGTGCCGGATCTGCTTCAGCGCGTTTACCCTGAATGGGCTAAAGAGGATGGCATGGCGGCAGTTGATGCTCAGGCGCACTGTTAAATCACGATGTTAAATGTTGTGGAGTTTCTTATATGGAGTTAGGAGATATGAGCAGGCAGTTTTCAACGTGTTATGTTGATGATCTCCTCTTTGGGCTGGATGTGCTAAAGGTACGGGAGGTCGTTAAATATCAGAGCATTACCCCTGCTCCTTTGTCTGAGAAACACGTCTTAGGCCTTATAAATTTAAGGGGGCAGATTATAACCGCCATAGATTTAGGGGTTTGTTTGGGGCTTGAAGAGAGCAAACTCTCCCAAGAAGAGAGGATGAATATGGTTGTCTATTCAGAGGGAGAGCCTATAAGCCTCGTAGTGGATCAGGTGGGAGATGTGGTTGAGGTGGATGACGAGCTTTATGAAGATCCCCCAGAGACCCTTTCCCCGAAGTTAAGAGAGTATGTAAATGGAATTTTTAAGTTAGATGACACCCTGCTTCTGGTCTTGGATGTAGATAAGCTTTTGGGCTCTGGTGAAGATAAATAGTTTTGAGGGGAGGTTAATTATGGAAAGAGAACAACTAATCGGCGGCAATGGAGAGGATTTTGTTAACAAAGAGACCGAGATAATAACCTCTGAGGAAGAGTTTTCAAACCCCTCTTCCCATATACGGGTCGATACGGAATATAAAGGGTCTAAAAGCAAGAGAGAGCCTAAGGGCAGTGACGACCTTCTTTATAAGGTCGTAAGGGCTTTGGGAAACTATAAGGTAAGCACAAAGATTTACCTTATTCCATTTATGTTTGTTATAGCAATTGCAGCCATCATCTCATATACAGTTATATCGATGGAGAAACGAAGAAGTGATGATATTGTTGAGATTAATATCTCTGGAAGGCAGAGGATGCTAAACCAGAGGATGGCAAAAGAGCTTTTGGTCTCAACTATGGGCTATGATGGAGATTATGAGAATATCATCTCCATAATGGAGGGCACTATAGATGGATTGCTTAAAACTGGGAAAGCTCCCGATGGAAAGGGAGGATATATAACGGTACCTATAGCCGATGATCCCCAAGTAATTGAGAAGTTAAAGGAACAGAGGTCCTCCCTTAAAGAGCTTAAAAAATCCATAGACGTACTTCTTGAAACTCCGCAGGACGATGTAATGTACGCTGACTATATGGAGAATCTGCTGGCAAAGATAGCGGCGTTTCATAAGGTCGCAGACGACACGGTTTCTGAATATATAAGGCATTCTAACAGCCATATTGCTAGTATGGTAAATTTTGAGATCACTATAGGGGTGGTAGTTGCCCTTTTGGGGATCTTTTTAGGATGGCTTATCTGCAACGGAATATCTATCCCCGTAAAGAAGATCTTAGATACTCTTCAAGCAGTAACCCACGGAGATCTAAGTGTTAGGGTTAATCACACCGCAAAGGATGAGCTTGGAAAGATATCCCATGCGCTAGACCAAGCCATAGACAATATGCAAAACACAATGGATGAGGTAAGCAAGGTTAGCGCTATGGTCGACAATTCGCCCCTTTGCACAATACTTGCTGATAGAGAATTAAGGATAATGTATCTCAACCCATCCGCCAAGCGAGAGATAGGCCACCTAAAGGAGTACCTGCCTTTCGGGCCGGATGATGCGCATGAAAAAGATGTATACTGCCTCTTTGGAGAGGTGCCGGCAATAAGCCGTGAGGAGATGACAGATCCTGAAAAGCTACCATTTAATGGGGAGACAAAGATAGGAGATGATTACTATTCAGTCTCTGCGGCGGCTGTATACGGAAGGAACGGTGAGTTTATTGGGCCTATGGTCACTTGGTATAAGATTACCGGAAAGAAGAGGATGGAGATAGAACGGGCCGAGCAGATGGCAAAGGAAAGAAAACAGGCTAAAGAATTGCAGGAAAAGGTAGATACGATCTGCAAGGTTGTGTCAGAAGCCGCGCAAGGAAACCTGACAAATGTGGTTGAGATTGAAGAGACAGGAACGATCGGGCAGATGGCATCAGTCCTTAATAAGCTTCTCTCAGACTTACGGGGTGATATGGCGTCGATCGCTGAAAGCGCAAATAAGCTGGCGGATGCCTCAAATGGGCTTAATGTTATCTCAGAAGATCTCTTAGGAGGCGCTGATTCCTCGTCACAGGAAGCTCAACGCGTTTCAAGCGCTGCTGAGCAGGTAAGCGCAAATATGACAACAGTTGTAACCGCGGCAGAAGAGATGTCAGCCAGCATAAGAGAGATAGCAAATAACGCTTCTGATGCGGCGAGGATCACAAAAGAAGCCGTGGAGATGGCACACCAGACAAATGGGGTTGTGACCAACTTAGGGGAGAGCACAACTGAGATAGGCAAGGTTATTAAAGTCATCAATTCAATAGCCGAGCAAACCAATCTCCTTGCGTTAAACGCAACTATAGAAGCCGCCAGAGCTGGCGAAGCTGGCAAGGGGTTCGCTGTTGTAGCTAATGAAGTAAAAGAGCTTGCTAGGGAAACGGCAGTAGCGACAGAGGATATCGCCAAAAAGGTTGAGGCTATCCAAAACGATTCATCGTCCGCTGTAGAGGCCATACAGGGAATCGGCGAAGTTATTGATAGGATCAATGATATCGCAAACGCTATAGCAAGTTCTGTGGAGGAACAGACTGCGACCACAAATGAGATAACACGTAATGTCTCTGAAGCCGCAAAGGGGGCAAGAGATATTGCTGCAGGAATCGGAAAAATCTCGCAGGATGTAGTTTCGACTAAGGGTAGAGCTGAAGACGTTAAAGGCTCCGCTGAAGAGCTTTCTCAGATGTCATCTAAGCTCAAGGAGCTAATAGGCAAATTTGTATATTAAGAAGCATATGGGTTTTTATAGTGTAGGAGGAGCAATCTATGAAGGTATTAATAGTTGATGATTCAACTGCTACAAGGCTTATTTTGGCAGGCATGTTTCGGGATATGGGGTGTGATGTGTTGGAAGCCGAAAATGGGGAGGAGGCGCTTAAGTGTATTGATTCAGGCGAGGTGCACCTTGCTATCGTTGACTGGAATATGCCGGTTATGGATGGGCTTGAGCTTGTTAACGAGGTAAGGCAGAGAGAGGAGTGTAAGGATATAAAGATAATTATGGTAACAACCGAGACGGATATCGATAAGGTTGGAAAGGCAATAGATGCCGGAGCGAATGAGTATATAATGAAGCCTTTCACTAAGGATATGGTTTTAGATAAGATGCGGCTTATAGGAATACAGATCTGACTGAGCTACTTAATCTGAGAGGTTTTTCCTGTGCCCAAAACTAGGGTTCTCGTAGTAGATGATGCTGTCATTGCAAGGAAGATGCTTTCGGATATGCTTGCCTCAGACCCTGATATAGAGGTTGTAGGCACAGCTCCGAACGGAAAGATAGCCCTTCAAAAAATTCCACACCTTAATCCTGACATTGTAACGCTGGATGTTGAAATGCCGGTTCTGGGAGGTCTTGAGACGTTAAAGGAGATAAGAAAGGATTATCCAAACCTTCCGGTTATAATGTGCAGCGCTTTTACTAAAAAGGCGGCCGAGATAACTATAAACGCCTTAAGCTTCGGAGCTTCGGACTATGTTTGCAAGCCTTCAGGCCTAGATGGTGGAAAGGGTAAAGACGCTGTTGGAAAGGAGTTGGTATCAAAGATAAGGAGCCTCTGCGGGCAGGGAAGTCCCAGTGCTAGGGTTTCGGCAGGAAGCCCTATTAAGCAGGCATTGGCTATGCTGACGCCCTTTTCTGTAAGGGCTGTCGTGATTGGGGTTTCTACAGGTGGACCCAATGCCTTGGCTGAAGTGATACCACGCCTTTCAAAGACATTTCCCGCGCCGATATTGGTTGTACAACATATGCCGCCTATGTTTACCCAGTGTTTGGCTGAGAGGCTTGATGAAAAGTCCCAGCTGTCTGTGGTTGAGGCTCAAGCGGGCATGGAGATTGTGCCGGGGGTAGTTTATATAGCGCCCGGCGATTTTCATATGGAGGTTTCGAAAGGTTGTCCGGAAACGGTAAAGATACAAAAGGGGCCTTATGAAAATTCGTGCCGTCCAGCAGTGGATGTGCTCTTTAGATCTGTCCCTCCTGTCTATGGCGGGGATGTTATAGCTGTGATTCTTACAGGTATGGGAAAGGACGGGTGCAACGGTTGTAGATGGATAAAAGAAGCTGGCGGGTACGTGATTGCTCAGGATGAGGCTACAAGCGTTGTGTGGGGAATGCCAGGTTATGTGGTACAGGAAGGGCTTGCTGACGCTGTTCTGCCTTTATGCGAGATTGCTACAGAGTTGGAACGGCTGGCAAATCAAAGGGCTATAGTTCGAGAAGATAGATATTAATAATTAGTTGAGGGCTATGGAGATAATTACTCTAGATAATTTTCGCTTCGTTGCAGATCTCCTGCACCAAAAGACAGGCATAGTCCTTTCTGATGAGAAGGTTTATTTTGTAGAGACGAGGCTAAGCGACCTTTTGCGGAATGAGGGCATTGGTTCTATAGAAGAGCTGATTGAAACTATTAGGCGCGGAAGGGACGCGGCTTTAGAGAAGAAGGTTTTGGAGTCCCTTACAACAAATGAAACCTATTTCTTTAGGGATGTTGCACCTTTTGAAGCGCTTAGAAAAGTAGTATTACCCGATATAATTCAGAGAAGGCAGGGAGAAAGGAGAATCTGCATTTGGAGCCTTGCCTGCGCCACAGGACAGGAGGCATACAGCATAGCTATGGTGATAAGGGAGCACTTCCCTCAGCTTGCTTCTTGGGATCTGAAGATTATAGGGGCTGACTATTCACGGGAGGTGTTGGAAAAGGCTAAGAGTGGGACTTACTCACAGTTTGAGGTAAACAGGGGCCTTCCTGTTTCATATCTTCTAAAGTATTTTATCAAAGAGGGAGACAGGTGGCTGTTAAAAGATAGTGTTCGTACCCTTACAGAATTTGTTGAATTTAATCTTCTCGATTCCAGATATTCCCTTCCGACGCCAGATATAGTTTTCCTTCGAAATGTTATGATTTATTTTGATCTTGAGACAAAGAAAAAAATATTGGCTAATGTTAAGAACACAATGAGGCGGGATGGATACCTCTTTTTAGGCACGGCAGAAACTACTCTAAACATTGATAACAGTTTGGAGCGTCATGTCTTTGAAGATAACTGTGCCTGTTATAGGATCGGACAATAAGGGGCTTTACTTACTCGATCATCTTTTCAATTGTGCTGTGAAGAAGAGAGCCGCTTGTAGCGGCAACGGGCGCTTGGGCGCTTCCTTTTCCGTTGGCCTTCTTTTGCTCCCTTTCCAGCCGCTCTTTTTTCATTGTTTCAATCTTTTGGCGTGCCGCCTTGAGCCTGGCGGAATTTAGCTGTTTATAAATTTCAATGATCGATGTTCTAGCGTTTTTCAGGGTAATTCTTATTCCAGGGAGAATCTTTTTAATTTCGCCTTCCTTTCCTGGAGCCACTATCTCTTCCAGCATGGCGAGCAATGCTGCAGCGTCTGACAACGTTTCTAATGAAAGCTTTGTTTCCATCTCTATTAATATCTTCAGTAAAATGACTTTTTGCATTTCATATGATGTGATATCCTTCTTTAAGGATTCCGAAATAATGTTTCCATTTGGGCGATTGCCGGAATGACGGCTTCAAGGCGGGATAGTCAGATGGAGGATAAGGATTATACTGAGATAATAAGCAGGTATCTTGAGAGGCTTCCCGCCAAGGTGGATGAACTCCGTTCAGCCGTAAATTTAAGGGAATTTGATAGGATAAGGGAACTTTCTCACAAATTAAAAGGAGCAAAGATGTTTGGGTTTGACTCTGTGGGGGCAATTTCGGCTGAGCTTGAGATGGCTGCGACAAGAAGGGACGATATCTCCAATATAATCAATCTATTAGATAGGCTCACGGCTGAGGTTGAGGCACTTAAGGGAGGTTGAGTCTTTAGTTTTTACTGGGTAATTCTACAATTACCTAATTAGATATTCTTATATTTTCCTTTAATTTTGCCGAATTACATTATTATATATCTTGATTATATATCTTGAGGAGAGAGAAGGTGTACCTTCAGCATGGGGAGCAGGTCTATTGACTAGGATCTCGAAGGTATAGTTTGCAGTGGCTGAAGGCATATATCTTATGAGGGGCGAGAGTCGCTAGGTAACTAATTGTGGATATTGCAAGGAACTTTTCACTAAGAACCAAGCTTATTGCCATACCGATGGCTATAGCTGTAACGGTGCTCCTTTTGGTTTCGCTACCTCTTGTGTTTTATCAATATAAAGTTTTAAGGAGCAGTAAGATTGTTCAGTTGTCTGTGGTATCAGATCTTATAGCCAACAGCTCGACTGCGGCAATCGTCTTTAATGACACAACAGCGGCGCAAGAGTTGCTGCAAAAGCTTTCCATTGAAAAGGAGGTGGAATCAGCATATTTGGTGGGCAGGGATGGAAAAGTTTTTGCGCATTATAGCTCCGCCAAAGGCGGAAAAGCTGATATCGACTTAAAGGTATTAACTAAGCCATACAAGTTTAAGAATGGATATGTATATATAAAAAAACCTGTAACCCTTGATGGTCAGCTTATAGGGTATGTGTATCTTAAGAGTCGGACTCTTAGCCTAAAACAGCAGATAAAAGAGTTTTTGTGGTTTGTGCTCTTTATAGCTGCAGTGGGCTTTGTGTTTGCCGCTTATGGGGCGGCAAGATTTCAAAGGTATATTATGAAGCCTCTAACTATGCTCTCTGATGCTTTGAGGGAGATCTCAGAGAAAGGAAATTACTCTGTTAGGATTCCTGTGACGGGGCAGGATGAGATAGGAGTACTTGTTAGCGGGTACAATAAGATGGCTGATATTATCCAAAGCAGGGAGAAGGCTTTGATCGATGCCCGGGACAGGCTAGAAGAGAGGGTTAAAGAAAGAACCCTTGTACTTGAGCAGGAGATAGCTCAAAGAAAGAGAGCAGAAGAGGCCCTTTTAAGGGAGCAGGAACAGTTGCGCCAGATTATCTCTGTGGCTCCTGTTCCTATAGCTATGCTGGATAAGGGTTTAAGGTTTCTTGGCAATAGCAAGATGTGGAAAAAGGATTTTAGCTCGGGTGAGAGCCAGATTCTTAGGAAAAACTTCTTTGATATTTTCCCGGATAAATCACAAAAGTGGAAGGAATACCTTAAAAAAGGACTGAGGGGTGAGGTAGTTTCTGAGAGTGAAGAGCAGATAGTGCTCTCTGACGGTTCTAATGGGTATGTCAGCTTTGCTGTTCAGCCATGGCTTGAGCCTGAAGGGGACATCGGGGGGGTTATAGTTGTAATGGAGAGGATAGATGACCTTATTAAGGCAAGGGAGGAGGCTATAAAATCAGCGGAGCTAAGACTACAGTTTCTGGCGAATGTAAGCCATGAGATACGAACTCCCCTTAACGGCATAGTTGGGTTCTCTGAGCTTTTAAGCGGAACGAGTCTCTCTGATGAACAGCGGGAGTATGTAGATATACTTAAATCTTCATCTGAAATTCTGTTGCGACTGATAGATGATGTATTGGATTTTTCGAAGGTGTCATCCGGCAGTGTAGAGCTCGAAAACGCGCCGTTTTCAATAAGGGAAGAGATCAAGACAGTGGTTAAAAGGACTTTGGTGAGCGCTTCTTCAGGCGTGTATATAAGAGCTCAGATAGCTGATGATGTACCTGATATTCTCTACGGAGATAAATTCAAATTGATACAGGTTGTGGCTAATCTTCTTTCCAATGCTGTGAAATTCACTCAAGAGGGGGAAATCATCATTTCTGTTAAACTTCACACCCGTAAGAAAGACGGCTCATTAACCCTATCTTTTTGTGTATCTGATACAGGTATTGGTATACCAGAGGAAAAACATAAGGCTATATTCGACCCATTTATTCAGGCTGACGGCTCTGTTACGAGGGAATATGGCGGTACAGGTCTTGGGCTGGCAATCTGTGCGCACATTGTGAAGCTCTTTGGAGGGCGTATCTGGGTAGAAAGCAAGCCCGGCAAGGGAAGCAAGTTTTTCTTTACTGTTAATATGAAGGAAGGAGATAAAATGTTTTGCCCTGTTGCACCTTCTGAGCTCCACCCCGTATCGCTTGGTCAAGGGACTGAAAGTGAGATAAAGGCTCATGAAAACAAGGAGAGCACTAAATCTATAAATATTCTTGTTGTAGAGGATAATCTCGTAAACCAGAAGTTAGTTGCGCGGATGCTAACCAAGCAGGGTTATAATGTTATTGTGGCAGGCAACGGTAAGGAAGCCATTGATATTGTAAGGAAGGAAAAGATTGATTTAGTCTTTATGGATATTCAGATGCCTGTAATGGGAGGTCTTGAGGCTACAGAGAAAATACGGGAGATGGAAAACGGCCATAGGATCCCGATAATAGCCCTTACCGCACATGCCTTTGCGGAACATAGGGAGGAATGCCTTAAAAAGGGTATGGATGATTTTATTACGAAGCCTGTAAACAGAAGGGAGCTCCTTAAGAAAGCGCAGGAAGCAGCGGAAGGAAAAATAACCCCTAAGGTATAAAACCGTCCTTTTACTGACAATTGTGTAAAGCTGAATTATCCCCTTGATTTTGCAGCGAAAAATGTCTTTCATTTCTTTAACAATGTTACAAAATTACAAGATCAGCTAATATCCATATAATAAGGGGAGGAGTATTATCTGGGTTTACGGTTGAAATGCTAAAACGGTTTTTATTGTTTATCTTCCTTATTCATTTGCCTTTTTACGCAATAGCAGAGAGATCTACTACAGGGAATAAATTCGTCTATAAGCAGATTGGAAACAAGAAAAGGAATTTTAAATCACTTGGCGAATTCTCTCAGGAAGAGTTCTTTACAAAGAGGTCATTAGAAGCAATTCATAAAGCCCAAAAACGTATAAAGGCTATTGCAAAAGAAAAGCCTTCTTTTCGGTATAGACCTATACCGTTATGCGCTGAGAACAGGACGGAGAAGAAAGGCCGTAAACTTAAGGGCGGCGATAAGGACAAGGTGTTATTGGACAAGCTTTTTATAAGAAAAGGGAAGCTTCCATTGAGCTATCGCGACTACTTTGGGCGTACTGTGGAGGCTTTTGAAACGGATCTTGAAGGAAAGTCTTTAGGATCTATGGTAGCAAGCGGTATGAATATTCCCTGTGTACCTTATCGAATAAGGGTTGTTGGAGGAATAGCATATCGCCATATGGGAAAGGACGCCTTAAAAAATTACGATGGAAAACCTCATGGGAAAGGGAGATATTTGCTGGAT
>RFKT01000105.1 GCA_003694225.1 Candidatus Dadabacteria bacterium | reverse complement strand
GTAATAAAGGCTAAGACTCAAACAATCAAGAAGCGCTTGAGTTGGATGTTCGTGCATTCCATCACCTGCATTTATAACCGACGTATCGGCAAGGTGCCTAGCCGCCAAAACTGGAGCCCCTTCTTGGCTATGCCTTATGACAAGGACATCTGGCTTCATTGACTGAAGCGTCTTTACCGTATCTATCAAGGTCTCTCCTTTTGTAGTGGAGCTGGTTGAAGATGATATATTTACTGTATCAGCCGAAAGCCTCTTGGCGGCTATCTCAAAACTTGTACGAGTGCGAGTGCTAGGCTCAAAAAAGAGGTTTATCACTGTCTTTCCACGCAAAGCAGGGGTTTTTTTGATCTCTCTTTCAGAGATCTCCAAAAACCCCCTCGCGCTCTCTAAAATAGAGAGGATCTCATCCTTGCCTAACCCCTCAATACCCAGAAGATGCTTTCTCTCACTCATGACTTGGTTATATAAACTCCATCCTCAAAACCCTCCTCCTCCAGCTTTACATACACCATCTCATCTATGCTGCTAGGGATGTTTTTCCCGACAAAGTCCGGGCGGATAGGAAGCTCTCTGTGGCCTCTATCTACGAGAATGGCAAGCTGAACCTGCTTTGGCCTTCCAAAATCAACGATAGCATCCAGGGCAGCTCTTACTGTTCTTCCGGTAAAAAGGACATCATCCACTAAAACTATAGTTGCTCCTGTAATGGCAAAGGGAAGATCCGTCCCCTTCAGCACAGGCTGAGAGTCAAAGGAAGCAAGGTCATCCCGATAAAGGGTAATATCAATTATTCCAAAGGGAAGATCTACTCCTTCTATCCTTGAGATCTCCCTGTGTATTCTCCGCCCTATATGCTCTCCACCGGTTCTAATCCCCACGACCGCTAAACCCGAAGGATCTCTATTTTTCTCTACTATCTCATAACTTATCCGAGAGATAGATCTAGCTATCGCTTTTGCATCCATTATCTTCCGCCAGCTGTTCGGAACCTCTTTATGAGCCATGCTTATATCTCCTCTGATTGTAGCCTGCTTTGCTGCAGCCAACCCAAGCTTTGTAATTATAATGCTCCTAATTCACACATACCAAATATGACCTTACCACAGGAGCTTAACAGAGATGTTACAAAGAGGATGGTATAAAAACCGAGGGAAAACAAAAACGGCAAAGCTACTTCACCCACCTTTGATGAGACACAGTCATATCACACCGGCGGTGATATCCTCCGCCATTCCCTTTGCGAACTCTCTGTTTCGCACTTAAAGGCCGGCTGGAGTGTAGCATTCCATACAATGAATTTCAATACTCAAAGTAAAGATCCACAGTAAAAGGAAGAGAAAATAACACCTTTTCACCATCTCCCCAAGGAAGATAGACCTCTTCCGTATATGGAATAGTAATCCTTAAGCTGCCGCCGCTTTTCCGGTATATCTTTATATCTTTCTTTGAAGCTGGAATTCCAAGCCTATTAATCTCTTTCATTATCTTATCCCTTATCTCTTTGTCTGAGTATCTGTCTCCCCATTCCCCTATCACCGTAACCGAATTTACAAGGTCATAGTAGTAATAATAAAGTGGCACGGTAGCATAAAGAAGGTAGCACACAGCAAAGCCGATAAGGGAAAATACTATTGCAGTGTACTTTCCTATCCCCAAGGAGCTTTTTAGAAAAGAGTTTATATTCGGATATTTCATCTTGTCTGAGCCCCCTTTGGAGCTATTGCTTGAGCCCTTTTCCTTAAGTAGACTTATACTATATTTTAACATACACTTTAACAGTAAATTTACTCTTAAGGCTCCAACCTTATGGCTAAAACCTTCCGATTAGCCAAGCATCTCAAGATAGCGTCGATTATCCTTCTTATTTTAGGGATAGGGAATATAATTTATGGAAATGCAAAAACTAAGGAATATCTCTCCGTTTTGCAGGAGTCAACATCAGCTGTGCCATCCCTCTCTGAGAGCGAGCGGGGGCTTCCTGTGCTTGGAAGGTATATAAGCCTTGATGAACAGCTTAATTATTATTCAGCCGTTAAGTCAAAGATTGACTTTTACAGGTTTACGATTCGTGGGGGAAAAGCCTTCTTGGCGCTTTCTCTCCTATGCGCTATAGGAACGATAATCTTTAGATGACAACTTATAGGATTAAAAATGACAGAATATAATCCGCGCAAAGTAGCGCTTAAAAGTTTCTTCTTGGGCCCTCAGGCTGAAAACTCCCCGTGGGTAAAGGATCTCGAAAGGCTGATATTCGACGGGTGGTTTGGATGGAGAAAGGGGGATCATCCGGAAGATGGGTGTGCCATTACAGAAGAGGAGCAGAAAACTCCCGAGTTCCGAAAGAAGACAGAGGAAATCAAACTCCACCTTGAGGATCTTATAAACCGCTTTCAGAATGAGGTCCCGAGCTTCTCTCCGCGGTATATCGGCCATATGGTCTCAGAGATCTCAATACCGGCGCTTTTGGGCTATATCACAACGATTCTTTACAACCCGAATAATATAAGTGAAGAGGTATCTAGAGTCGGAATGAAGATAGAAAGGGAAGCGATATGCGACCTTATGATAATGCTCGGAGTAAATCCGGAAAAAGCGCGTGGGCATTTTACATCCGGAGGAACGGTCGCCAATATTGAAGGGCTTGTAAGGGCAAGGGCAAGGCTTGCAAGGTGGATAGCCGCTGGCCTTGTAGCTGGCAGAGGAGAATATAAAACCCTCTCTGAAGCGGCACATCAGGGATGGGAGCGTTACGATTCTGTTGTTGCCGAAAAAGGAGAAGAGGCTATAAGGAAAATGCACTTTCTTCACTCCAATCCTTACGGAGTTGCAAAGGAGATCGAAAAGAGGTTTGGCATTAGCTATATGGGACCTGTTGTACTTGCTCCTGAGACAAAGCACTACTCATGGCCTAAGGGAATATTGCTTTTAGGCCTTGGAGCAGACGCCTTTTGGCCGATTTCACTCGATAAATACGGTAAACTTTCAATACCGGATCTGAAAAGGCAAACCGATAAAGCGCTAAAGGAAAATAGGCCTATCGTTATGGCAGGCGGCGTCGACTCGCAGGCGTCGCCGATGCCATCGCCGTCGGTGTCGGTCTGGGTGGGGTTGGGGG
>RFKT01000104.1 GCA_003694225.1 Candidatus Dadabacteria bacterium | reverse complement strand
GCTGTGATGAGGATGAGGGTATACACACCCGAATATTTCCTTCAGCAGCAAGCTGAAGATATCTCTCTATACGGGCGCTTGAGTGCTCAGGCCCCTGCCCCTCGTAGCCGTGTGGAAGCAATAAAACCAATCCGCTTAAAAGACTCCACTTCGCTTCGGAAGGCGCAATAAACTGGTCAATAATTACCTGAGCTGTATTCGCAAAATCTCCGAACTGAGCTTCCCAAAGCGTTAACGTGCGGGTAGCCATCGTAGAATATCCGAACTCAAATCCAAGTATACCAGCCTCTGACAGGGTGCTGTTGTAAATATCTAAAGAAACCCCTTCACCGCAGAATTTCTGTAAGGGGAAAAACAACCTTTCACTCTGATAATCCCTAAGGCCTAAATGCCGATGGCTAAAAGTACCCCGTATCACATCCTGCCCGCTTAGCCTTATCCCTATTCCATCCTGCAGGAGAGAGCCAAAGGCCAGCGCCTCTGCAAATGCCCAATCAACCCCCCTTTCCTTCTCCAATGATTCCAATCTTGAGTGCAAAACCTTTTTTAGTTTAGGGTGAACAGTAAAATCATCCGGAAATTCCAAGAAACTCTTTGCAATCTCTTTTAGTCTAGGAAGGGGAACAAATGTATCAAAAGTCTTAGAGGCTATCTTCCCGTGCAAAGGGCATATATCCACTACCGGCTGCTCAGATCTTCCTGAATATGTTTCATCAAAAATCTTGTGGTAGTCCTTTGTTAGTTGCGCCGAATCCTCCTTGCTAACTGCGCCTGCTTTTATAAGCTGCTTGCTGTAAATCTCTGAAAGCTTTTCCTTTTTCTTGATCTGCCTGTACATAGCAGGCTGTGTATAGCTTGGATCGTCAACCTCATTGTGTCCCCTCTTCCTGTAGCAGTAAAGATCCACTACAACATCTTTGCCAAAAAACTGCCTATACTTCAGTGCTGTCTCAACGCACCAGCATGCAGCTTCGGGATCTTCTGCGTTTACGTGAAACACAGGCGCTTGAAACGCCTTAAAAACATCAGTAGCATAAGGGGCTGATCTCCCCTCATCGGGATTGGTCGTAAACCCTATCTGGTTGTTTACAACAATATGCACAGTGCCACCGGTGGTGTGCCCAGCAGTGCGCGAAAAGTTAAGTGTCTCAGAGACAATTCCTTGGCCGATTACAGCCGCATCACCGTGCAGAAGAAGAGGCAAAACCTTTTTTCTCTCCCTTTGGAAGACTAGATCCTGCTTTGCTCTAGCTATTCCTTCAATGACCGGATTTACAAACTCCAGATGCGAAGGATTGGGGCCAAGCACCAAATGCACCTTTTCACCATCAGAGGTGACATGATCGCACTCATAGCCCATATGGTATTTCATATCCCCCCAACCCATAGCAGAAGAGATGACCTGATCGTCAAATTCGCGCAGTATCTCTTCAAGCGGCTTTAAAAGAACGTTTGACAAGACATTTAACCGGCCTCTATGGGGCATGCCGATAACAATCTCTTTAACCCCCTCCTGCGGAGCAACCTCTGAAAGCCATACCAACATGGGAATTACCGTCTCCCCGCCCTCTAAGGAATACCGTTTATGACCCAGATATTTCTTGTGAAGTTGGGTTTCAAATTCCTCAGCAAAGATTAAAAGCTTCAATATCTGAAGCTTAAAAACCTTAGAAAGTGAAAAGCTCTCCCGTGACTCGATCTGCTCTCTAATCCATTTTTTCTCCGATTCATCGTAGATATGCTCATACTCTACCCCTACACTTCCGCAGTATATTGACTCAAGCTTATCTATAAGCGCCTCAAGCCGCATAGACCTTAACCCGGCAAAACCAAATACAGGCACCTCCTTGCCAAGCTCCTCAGTCGTCAGAGAAGCAATCAACCTATCTGCTTCCTCCCACTTAGGAAGGGTAGGAATAGGCAGATTAAGAGGGTTGATCTTAGCCTTTAAGTGCCCGGAAGTTCTGTAAGCCGAAATAAGCGAAAAGACCTTGTAGCAAAGCTCAAAGTCAAGCTGTGCCTCAGGCTTTTCTCCTGCAGTTTCTCCCGAAGAAGGCCGCAAAAGGGATTGCACACCATCGAAGAAGCGCTTCCATTCCTCTCCAACAAGAGCCTTATCAGTTTGATAAAGCTCGTAAAGCTCAGAAACAAGCCCCTGATTTAGCCCAAAATCATCTAGCTCAAAATCACCCAAACGTTGCATCTTCAAATGAGACTCCGAAAAAAGCGAAATATATGAAAATACCAAAGGGAACCGAGGCTTTCAAGGGATAAAAGTACTTATCCAATTATGGCCCTAACTATATGGATCCTTAAATCTTAAAACATACACACCGATATTCAGCAAATATAGAGAACACAATAACATTAATACACCTGCCACCCTAAAACCGCTACTAAAATGAGCGAGGAAAGACACAGCTCCGACAATAAGAGCAGAAATATGCAATATATAAGAGATGTTAATTTTCTCATAAGGCAGGATCTTCTTCAGGGATGGAATGGGCGTTTTGCCAGCCAAAGAGGAGAACCTGTGAAACCACACTAAAAACGGCATAATCCTGCAAAGCATCCCGTGGATAATAAACATAGCCCATCCAGGAACAACCAACCATCCAATAAAAGCCACAGGCAGGTTTAGGCGAAACGCCCACACAGCAATGATAAGCGCAAATGACAAGATGGAGCATATAAGGCCACTAATCCAGAATTTCAGTGTAGGGTCATTTAACGTCTTTTTACGCCTAGACAAAATCTTCAATGTATAAATCGGGTTTAATGCTAAAACAGTAAAGGCAAGCATACATATCCCTATATACGATAGAGAGCTCCAAAACCCAAAAAGAGCTACCACACATAAAAGTAATGAAAGCAAACACAGAAAAATGGCTCCTCCTGTAAATTGCCTGCCATAGCTGGGCGCAATGTAAAACATGGGTATAACCTGCCAGGAAACTGACATTATCAACACTCCAACCCATCCAAGTATGCCGAATGCAACGTGAGTCTGGAAAAAAAGTGGGTGAGAAACATAAGAAAAGAATCCTGTCCTCATAAAAGCTAATCCGGCTCCAATCACTACTGCACACGCCAAGAAGATCACTGAAACGCCTATGCCAACAGCAGTTTTACTGAAGGCGCGGCTTTTAAATACAGCCCTAAGGGAAGCGGCTGAAAAAAAGAGGAAGGAAGTCACAAGGAACACAGGGGCTGTTCTTATAAGCAAAACATGGTGAAGGTATACTCCCCACACTAAAAGCAAAATGCCGCATAAAATGGCTGCGTATATACCCAGTGAGATTCTAGGAGGCAATACAGGCTTTCCACATATTACAGGCACCATCTGGCAAAGAGCGCCAATCATCACAAGAGCCAAAAACCCTAAGGTTAAAAGGTGCACTGATGCGACTGTCTTAGAAGCAAGGTAAAAATCAAATAGGTGTCCCCCCTCGACAATCAGCATAACCGAATAAAACACAAAGAATAAAATCCCTGTAAGGAAATAAGTCATCGGCACCCTAAGGGGAGGCCCTTGTTCGGGAAGGATTGAGGATGTAGGAAACGGCGTTGTCATACCCCCTCTCACTAAAAGATCCTTATGCAAACCCTTTCATCCTCTACCTTGTAGTGTTCCCATTTTCTGTCTCTATCAACAAGATGGGGAATCAGAAGAGTAGGAAACCTAGGAAGCTTAACCCACACTGTAATACCAGGGGGAGATTCATCTACCAGTTTAAGCGAAGAGACAAGAGGCTCCGGGGGTGGAAGAGAGCTAAAGTCTGCAAAGACGGCCCTTCCAGTCTGTGTTATATAGGCATCTTGTACGTCCGGATCTGTGCAACGCTGCGCCGCAAATCCGGCCGGTAGAACCTTGTCCAAGGATGGAATGGTATAACCTTCCTCTATTCGCAATAATCCAGCCGCATCAATCTTTGTTAATGCATCCTCTATTGACTCCCTTACATCTTCCGCACCAGTTATATCAATGCTAAGGAAATCCTTCTTATCCTCCCGCTTATTCATGCCTCCCATTTTTGGTGGATCCCCTCAAAGCAGTGAGCGTACAACGTTAGATAAATTGTAATTTAATCGAGTTAGTTTAGCCTTTCAAACAGCAATCAGCCAAAAAAAGATCTTAAATTTTAT
>RFKT01000103.1 GCA_003694225.1 Candidatus Dadabacteria bacterium | reverse complement strand
TTCTTTAAGGATATGCTCTGTTAAAAGGCCGCTGTTTGGAGCATATAAAAACTCCTCTGTTACATTATTGTACCATTCTACTTTAAGTGGCCTATCATACGGCGTTCTGTCTACAATCTCTCTAATCAACCCTCTTGAGTTATAGTACAAGAAGTTTATTGATGTTATAGCCTTTTCAAGACCGTTATTATCATACTCATAACTTACGGCGACAGGCCCTCCGGCGATATCTTCCGGATAATAGATTGTTTGAAGCCGGCCATTTGAATCGTATTCAAAGCGAAACACCCTCTTATTTAAGACATCATCATAGTGCCTAAGCTCAACAAGCCTGCCAAGAGCGTCGTATCCGACATGGACTTGATCGTATGGCCCCTCTAATCCCGCAACAGATCCTTTTGGCACATAGAGATCCGGCTCCATTGCCTGGTCCCAATAAACGGAAACTGCCTCAGTACCCCCTGTAGCTGGATCCGTATAAACCACACTGCCAAGCCTTCCTGCAGCATCATAGGAAAACTCGCGTGTTTTCCCATCTCCAAGCGTTACCTTCTTTAATAGCCCGTTAATGTAATACTCATATCTAGTATCCACCCCTCTTAAATCCTTGTATCGGGTAATCCGCCCTAGGGAGCTGTACTCAACTATACTCTGGTTATTCAAGAGATCGGTTACTATTGTTTGAAAAGGGCTTTCTGTTCTTTCAAACTCAACCCGTTCCTGGCCGTCACCCAATGCAATAAAGCTCTTTGTTGAAAACTCCCCAAATTCAAGCCTGTGCATCAAAGGATCCTTAAATTCAATCCCTTGGGGATTTACCTGAGGAGCCCCCCACCTGCCGTTTGAGGAATGATTAATCGTACTGACCCCTATTCCGTCACCTGCGGTATCAGGAGAGACAGAATTGATACGTGCCATCGCGTCATAATAGGCATTAAGGCCGTGATTGGCGGCGACTTCACCAGCCACCCCCTGATGCGAAGAAGAGAAGAATCCTGGAAAGCTCACTTTAGCGAGTAGCCCCTCACCGTTAAGCGCCCTTGCAATCGCAGGGAATCCATTAGCGCCAACTGCATCTGTGGTTGCCTTTACAGGCACGCCGAACCCATCCAAATAATACCACTGCCGGGAGCCTGAGGAGGTAAATGAAACTGTCTTATTGGCAATATCATAGCTTGCGGAATAAAGATCCCGCCTTATGCCTCCAGCCTCTTCGAATGCAGACTCTAACCGCAAAAATTCGTCAAGGGTAATCTCCCTTCTCACCCCGGAAGGAAATGTCACCGCCTGAAGTATATTAGTGCCTGGAAAGTAGCTAAAAACCTCTGTTAGGTTGACCCCAGAAGGATCAAGCGATATCTGGCTTAACAGATCTCCGCTCCAACTGTAGGTTACATGGGAACCCGCAGCATCCCATATATCTGTAATATTGCCAAGAGAGTCTGTACTAAACCTTGCCTCATATGTTGTGCCGCTAACGCTGTCCCACTGTTTAATGGTATCTATATACATTTGTCCGTCATAGATATATTGGCTCTCAGAGATTTTTGCGCCTGTGTTGTCAGAAACTGTAATTAAAGAGGGCTGGTTATATACATTAAGGTTCTGATTATCGGGAGCATAAGAGATAGAGAGAGTTAAGTTGTCATCAGGATAGCTATTAAGGAACGCGCCGGATACAAAGTCATACTCATCTTGACCATAATCTGTAACGGATAAGACCCTGTTACTTATAAAATCCCAATCAACTTCTATTCCCCTTACGGTTTTATTGGCTGGATCGGCATATTGCTCAACGACAAGGTGCCTCAACGCATAGCGCTCTCCGTTCTGCCCTCCAAGGTCATATCTTGCGTATTTATGGGCGTAAACAACGCCATCACTTCCCTTAGCAAAGCTTTCCTTAACAAGCCCGTACCTGTAGTCATCCGTATAAAACGCCCTCTCTATCATCTGCCCTGAGGGATATGTAATCTTTATATCATCAAATCCATAAAACTCTCTTCCTACAACCCTGCCTCCAGAATAAGAGTAATGATAGCTGGCAACTCCTCCTGCCTCCTTGTTGTCTGTAGTAATATCCCTAAGCGCTATCTTGCTGTAGCCTCCACCAAGGGACACAAGCGCATAATTCATTGAGATCTCTCCCCCAAGAAGGGAGACAACCTTTTTGAGCTTTCCTCTAAAGATACCGGAAACAAAATACTCAAAGCGGTAAACCTCTAACTGTCCTCCCTGAAGCCCAACCTGCGTAATTGAAGTCAACTTGCTGCCGTCATTTTGAAGGGAGAAAAACCTTAATCTTGTCTGATTTTGATCATTTATAGAAACATCTTTAAGCATTCCCGATGTATCATAAGAAAGAGCTATGGAATATCTCTCCTTTCCGATTAAAGGGTTATAATCTACAACTACCCTTTCCAATTTGCCGCCATTGCCATAGTTATATTGAGTCTCCCATCCTCCTCTTGTTGATACCTTAGAGAGCTTCCAAAAAACGGCCCCGGTGGGGCTCTGAATTTGATAGCTGAAGCTATGAATTACTCCATTGTCAGCAACAATCTCATATCCTCCGGAAGTGATCTTTCTTATGCGCAACCCGGAAGAAGTAAAAAACCCGCTGGCCGAATCACCAAAGACGCTTCGCTTACATGCAGTGTCATTTAAAAAAATCTTTCCATTTGTCATCACTTCAAAGGAAGGTATAGATAGCTCCCACCCTTTGTCACTTGTATACCTGTAGCTTAGTCCGCTAAACGAACGTGAGGGCTGAAGGGAGGAAAACGAAAATGAAAAAAACGAGCTTCCACTATTTATTAAGCACCGAGAATTTGTAAGGGGTGCCGTGCTTGGAGACACAGCGACCTGACAATAACCAACTGCTGTAAGGAAAATAAGCGAGAGTAATAAGCTTAGTCTTGTAATACATCTAAACCTTGAAGCCATTGCCCAAGCCTCCTTAGCAAAGAAGCAAAAGTTATCTAACTTACTAGAAACACAAAGAAAACGGCCCCTCATCTGACAAAACCAGCAAAAACAACCTAGCACAATACGGGGCGGAGTTAAGACAAAGATACAATCAGTAGAAAACGGACTACTTAAGATACAACACCTAAACGAGGGCTATAGCAAATTTTTTATGTCTCAGTCAAGAACTTTTGATCTCATCTTACTTAGATTGCTGCAATCTGATACAATATATCTCATACTGCTCTTACAAACGTTCTTTTCACTATCATCCTTAAAATACTCATATTTGGGGATTTTTGAAGCTTAAAAGGCGTAGGCGACATAGTCATTGTAGTAGTTGCTACGTTTTAAGATTTTGCTATGCAAGAATTTGAAAATAGACATGCTCCTCAAAGATTGAATAATTCGCCTTATGACGCATCTCTTAGCGCCGGGCTTGAAGTCCTCGATGCAAGGATTGCTGCGATTACCACTCTATCTAGAGTACCAGACTGGGCGGGATCGGAAGCCTTGTTATTTTTACAGAGAGACCTTGAAGGCGTTTACCTAGCAAGGCTTTTGGAAGACTTGAACCTCCAGTGCGAGCCTCTTGGGCTTGAGTGTAAGGAGGCATTCTTTTCCAAACGGGGAGTAACCCCAGTTATCAGAGTGGCTCTAACCGTCCCCGGAGAAGTTGTCACAGTTGGAGAAGACAAAGAAGAGCCTCTGTTTACCGTGCAAGAACAAAGAAGGGAAAAAGGCTGGGCAATAACCAATATTGGCTTGCAAATGAAGGGAATGCTTGATGAGGATGCATCAGAAGAGGGAAAATACGAAGTTTTTCCGGAAAACCATCCTGTATGTTTGCTTATCCATAAACCCTCGTCACCTGTAAGCCCGGCGGCGATAACCGTTGTATACAGCGAAGAAGCCTTTGCAGACGCTTTTGACAGGATGCTACAAAAACTCAGGGGAGAGAGAAAGAAAATTGAAGTCAGAACCTCCGGCTTAGATCTCTCTGAGGAAGCGCAGTTGTGGGTTAAGGTATCAGCAAGAGAGCACTTAGAGACC
>RFKT01000002.1 GCA_003694225.1 Candidatus Dadabacteria bacterium | reverse complement strand
GTCCCGTTGCTACAGCGTACATAATATGAATCGTGAGGGCAGTTCGTGCAGGCAGGATGCCTGCGCTCCATAGGTCAAAGGGCAGGGCTACTTCGGGAATGTATGGGGTAACTCTTGTTCAAACTCTTCCTTAAAAAATATCCCGCAAAATCAATCAGTTGGTCTTTTGCACTTTTGGGTGTCCTAAAAGTAAAAGAAAGTGTCCCCACAAAGGTGATTGGCTTTGCGCAGATCTGGGTGTCCTAAAGGTGATTATACTTTAAGAAGCCTGCCTATAAATTTTATAAGATCTACATACTTAACCGGCTCCCTGTTACCCACAATCTGTACAGCTATCGAACCTGCTGCATTCCCGATAAGCCCTATAAGATCAGAGGGGAACCCAGCCGCAAAGCAGGGAGCGGCATAGGAGAAAAAAGCATCTCCTGCACCAACAATATCAACACTAGAACCCGCAAAGGCAGGGGTGGCTATAAAGCCTTCTTCTTTGGAATAGGAAAGGGAGCCCTCTTTCCCACGGGTGATTATAACCAACTTGCACCCTAATCTGTCAGATACCTGCACCACTAAATCCTTCAAAGGGCTGTATCTATCATGAAGGGCTAATCGAAGCTCTCTCTCATCAATACACACCATATCCGCACGCCGAAATTTGGTTACCAAATTAAACCCAGCATTAGCGCTGTTTGTCTGGACATTGATAGCTAGACAGTGAGACTTCTCACACAAGGTCTCCATAACCGAAGGGGTAATCATCCCATGACCAAAATCAGATACAATTACAACATCTGCTTCCGAAATAGTATCACTCAACAGCCCTAAAAGATCATCCTCTACCTCTTCAGAGAGGCCGCTATCATCCAAAAAGCACACCTCAAAAAGCTTGGTATTTGTCCCTAACTCAACATAGCGCCTCTTGACTGTAGTAACAGCGTCAGGCACCTTGACAAAATGGGTCTCTATATAAGGGTTAAGCATCTCATTTATAAAGGCACCGTAAGACCTCTCCTCCCCTAAAAGGGATATAAGCCTCACATTACTGCAAATCTGGGCAACATGGTTTGCCGTTGCAAGTGAACCGCCGGCAAAGTTTTCATCACTCTCATACCGTTGAGCCACAATACTTGCCTTTGAAGACTTCCCCATTGGAGAACAGTAATAATACTGGTCAATGATTGCATCCCCTACAATCACTATCTTTAATGGATCAATGCCCCTTAACATATCAGCAATCGACTCTACGGTGTATTTTTCAGCTATTCCCTTTAAATACTGAAGCGTCTCTCGGGGATAAGCGTCTAAATAGTTGTTTATCAGACGCGAAGAGCTGAAAGTAATGTCTTCTGTAAAGACTATCTCACCCCCATGAGCCTTTATAGCCTGCTCTTCCTCAATGATCTTGCCAGTTAAGTCTTTCTCCTTTTCTTTATAATCCGGTCCCTTTACATAAAAATCAGGCTTTATCGCCTTAATGCCTTCTACAGCAGTCGGAAAGTCGAGTATGCATACGTAGTCTACGACCTCTAAGGAAGCAAGCGCCTCAGCCCTGTAGGCTTCCTTAAATACCGGCCTTCCTGGACCCCTTTTTACAAACCGGTCCGATGTCACAGAGACAACAAGAATGTCACCATAACTCTTTGCAGATCTCAGATGCCTTACATGGCCAAGATGGACAAGATCAAAAACTCCGTGACAGTGGACTATCTTGCGGCCATCTTCCTTCCACCCTTTAGCAAGAAGAGAAATCTCATCTAAGGTTTTGATCTTTCTTTCCGGAAGCCCTTCCAAAGCCACTCCAACACAAGATTCAATTTAATCTATACAATCTTTTCTCTATCCAACTCTCTAATATAAACTGAGACCATATGGCTGATAACCGATACTGCGTCTTCCATAAACCCATACTGCCCTATCTCTGTCTGGATATGTATTGAGCGGCCGGCAGATTCCTTCAAACACCCGCCATCAAAACCCACTATCCCATAAGTAATCCCCTTCATATTGTTAGCCCAATTTACAGCCCTGATAACGTTTTCCGAATTGCCGCTTGAAGATATGGCTATGACAAGATCACCCGGCTGAAGGAGATTCTTTAGCTGGGCTTCAAACACCTTTTCATACCCAAGATCGTTTGCCAATGCTGTAATGTGTGAAACATTGCCGTTAAGGCTTACCACCCTAAAAGGATAAACGCCTTGATAAGGCGGGATGTTTGCCAAATCAGTCGCCATATGAAGAGAAGACGCTGCACTTCCGCCATTTCCAAATATAAATATCTGCCGCCTCTCCATCCTTGCAGCTAAGAGATCTGCCACAAGCGCTTGAATATCCTCCAAAGGAAGCGCCTGCAAGATTTTAGATAAGCCGTAGCGGTACTTTTCAAAAAACAGTGCAAAAGAAGGGAGGGACTTTGCCTTGCCTTCCCCATTTGTTGCGCCAACTAAATCAAACCAATTCATCGTTATCCCTGTCCTATCCATATTTAATCCTCACTAAAAAAACCGCCAAACAAACCAAACAGCTACCCTCCAAAGATCTCCCGTTCCACCATCTCGCAGATTATATGCTCAATACACAGGTGCGCCTCCTGAATATGTTGAGTGTTTGTAGAAGGCACCGAAATCCATATATCTGAAAGAAGCTTAAGCCCGTCTCCTTGTCCTGTAAGAGATATGGTCTTGAGCCCAAGAGAGCGCGCTGTTTCAAACGCCCTTATAACATTTTTGGAAGATCCGCTTGTGCTGATCCCTAAACACACATCCCCCTTCCTTCCTAATCCCTCAATCTGCCTTGCAAACACCCCTTCATACCCGCAGTCGTTTGCATAAGCTGTTAAAAACGATGTGTCTGTAGTAAGCGCTATCGCAGGCAAGGCGGGACGCTCAAACTCTTTAGTCAGCCTGCTTACAAACTCAGCCGCCATGTGCTGAGCATCGGCGGCGCTACCTCCATTGCCGCAGATTAAAAGCTTTCCGCCCCCTTTGAAAGATTCAACTATAGCCGCAGACGCCTCCGCAATGTCAGGAGTGCAGCTTTCAAGGGCACCGTTAAAGGCACTTATTGCTTCCTGAAATCTTTCCCTTATTAGCCCTGCCTTATCCATCACACAGCCCTAACACTTCCAGACACATTAAATATTTGTAAGCTCTCCTCTCCGCAACATGCGATACCCTTTTATAAGCTCCTTAATCCCATCATCTATAGAGCGCCGTGCCTCAAAGCCCGCCTCCCTAAGCCTCTGGTTAGAAACTATGTAGTTTCGCTTATCAGGGTCTGTGCCTATCTCGGCATAATGTATATAAAGGTCCGGTACATATTCCTTTATCTTAAGGGCAAGCTCCTCTTTTGACATGTTGGCAGAATCAAGTCCCACATTATAGGGAAGCCCCTTCATCTCATTCCTATGTCTTATGCAGTGAATCATGCAATCAGCAACATCCCTTACATGGACAAAATTTCTCTTGAAATCCTTTTCAAAAAGAACAAGCGCCTTCTCTTTCACGGCTTTGTATGTAAAGAAATTAACGAGCAGATCAACCCTCATCCGAGGAGACAGGCCAAACACCGTAGCAAGCCTCAAAGACACAGCATTCCCCTTGCCAAGAACCTCCTTCTCACCATCAACCTTAGTAATCCCATAAAGCGAAATCGGCTCAAGCGGTGTCTCCTCCGTACAGAACTCCTCTCCCGAATGGGTGCCATACCCGCTATTTGTCATGGGATATACCAAAAACTGATCTTGGCTTCTGAGAGAGTTTATAAGCTTAATAGCTTCAAAGTTTACACTTTTAGCAAGCCACGGATCTTGATCGCAAAGAGGAGCGCCTACAAGAGCTGCTAAGGGGATAATGATATCGGCTTGCGACACAAGCCTTGAGACCAACTCCTTGTCCCTTACATCTCCGAAGACAAAATCGTAATTTGGGTCCGCACACAGATGAAAATGTGGCTTCTGTCCAAATATAAGGGAATCTAAAACAGTTACGGCATATCCGGCGTCTAATAAGTGTTCACACAGAATAGAGCCTATATAGCCACATCCACCGGTAACGAGAATCCTTTCTCTAGACATTCACTACTTCTCCATCTGCTTGTTCATAAGCAGAAAACAGCGTTCCTCTATACTAGATGTAGATGCAAGGTTAACCACTTATGGTGCTCCTACACCCCCTAAATACTCTTACTATTCAGTATATATACTACATTGTGAAAGTAGATTTTAATAGGATAAATTGCGTTTTGAGAAATCTAGGTCCACCTAAGCAGCCAATATTTACAGAGTGTTAGAAGAATAATCAGATCTTCCTACATTGATAGAAGCCAAAAACCGCCTTTGCATTCCTTTTTACTATGTAGTAACACCACTTGTGACAAGGAGTATATATGGAAAACCTAAAAGATATCCAACCCATAATCTTAGCCGGCGGGCTTGGAACAAGGCTAAGAACAGTTGTAAACGATAGACCTAAAGTTATGGCTGAAATCGATGGGAAACCGTTTTTAGCATACCTTCTTTATCTCTTAAAAAAACACGGTTTTAAAGAAGCTGTGATTTCTACCGGCTACATGAAAGAGTATATCCAAGAGTATTTTGGAGATTCCTTTATGGGTCTAAGGCTTCACTACTGCCCGGAGGAAACGCCGCTTGGAACCGGTGGAGCCATAGAATTTGCATTTAAGGAGATAGGT
>RFKT01000102.1 GCA_003694225.1 Candidatus Dadabacteria bacterium | reverse complement strand
GGATTGGCAAAAGCAAGATTAATCCCTTTGTCGACGGTCCCCGTTTTCTCCTTATTATTGCCAAGATTGCCACCCTTTTTGCCCCGATGAGGGTCTTTTTGCCCGTAGCAGGGCTTCTGTTTGCACTTGGGCTTGGGTGGTACGGTTTTACATACATTACCGAGTCTCGGTTTACCAATATGTCGGCATTACTCTTTAACTCCTCCTTTATTGTTTTTATGCTGGGGCTTATAGCAGAGCAGATAGCTCACTTAAGGCTTGAAAAGGTTGACAGCTTAATCAGCGAAGAGGAGATACCGTCATTTAATAGCTTGGCCGAAGAGTGCAATTTAAGCGGGGCTATTGATGTCCCATCCTAAGAAGGGCTTTATAGGTGTGCCGTAAAGTAATTATAACAATTTCTGTGCTTATCCTTTTCTTGGCTCCTATTCAATATAGAACCATTTCAGAAGCCGATTTATATTTGAACAAGGCAAGAAAACATTTGCAATCGAAGGACTACCGCAAGGCGATAGAGGCTTATAGAATGGCAGTGAGTTGGAGGTCACCTTTTAATAAAGCTGCTG
The DNA here is from genome assembly GCA_003694225.1 of Candidatus Dadabacteria bacterium. Lineage (GTDB taxonomy): Bacteria > Bdellovibrionota_C > UBA2361 > UBA2361 > J135 > J135. Next base: position 3,809 of record RFKT01000102.1, on the reverse strand, counting down.
CTACTGCCGCAAAAGAGCTTCGAGATCTTATGCTATCTCTTCCTGAAGGAAGTGATATGCAGGCAGAGGCATATTGGGAGCTTAGAAGCGCTCTTTGGTCCAGCCGCTCATGGATAGATGGAGTATACGGCTCTGAATATAAGTCAGTAGAAGACAAACTAAAGGAAGTTGGCGACAGCCTTGGCTTTAATCACCCTCCAAAGATTACTCAACCGGTAAATCCCGCCAATCAAAGGATAGCCTTTCTGTCTGATTTGCTCTTTGCTGTATGGGTGTTTTTCACGCTAAGGGCGACCGCTTTGGCTGGAAGCAAAAGAAAAGCCGTTTTTTGCGACGCTTCACGCCGGCCATTGTTGCTAGCGTCTTTGTTTTACTGTCTTTGGCTTATTAGCCTTTCGTTTGTATGAATAAAGATAGCTTTTTTGCCATCCTAGCGGTTTTAACTTTGCAATACCTCTTTATTGCTTTCCGTAGGCATTCTTTCTCTCAAGGTCTGAGCTATAACTTCCTTTTGCTTTATGCTGTAGCTTTAAGGGTATGGTTTGTGCTGACTCCCCCTTTTCTTTCAAGCGATATATGGAGGTATATATGGGAAGGGAAGGTTTTTCTAAACGGATTTTCCCCTTATATGTTCCCTCCTGATTCGCCCCGTTTGGCGGCTTTAAGGGATTCCAATTGGTTTTTGATAGATCACCGGCATTTGACAGCTATATATCCTCCCTTTGCCCTATATCTCTTTTCCCTTTTTGCACAAAATATTTATCTATGGAAAGCCTTTATGGGATTTTGTGATCTATGTTCACTAGCTTTGATATCAAAGATCTTAACTCACTTTAATAGGCCGAGGGAAAACTTGCTTTTATATGCATTTTTGCCTCTTTCCCTTATAGAGATTTCGCTTGAAGGGCATATAGAGGGCGCTCTTGTGCCGGTATTTCTCCTCTTTTTTTATTTAGTTGCCGCAATGGAGGGCTCACTTATAATTTCAGCAATTGCCGCCTTTGGAGTGGGACTTAAATATATAATAGTTGTTCCTTATATCTATTATTTAAAAGATTTAACCCTCAAAGAAGGCTTAAAACATGCGATACACCATCTCTCAGCCTTTCTTTTTATATGCCTTTTGCTGTTTTTCCCCTTTCTTTCGAATCCGAGTGAGCTCTTTGGCTCCTTTTCTGTTTATGTCACACACTGGAAGTTTAATGACTCCCTTTTCCACCTTATAGGAACTGTCCTAGGTGTTGACTGGAATAGATCCGAAACCTTTCAGGGGATAAAAATTGCCTTTGGGCTGTTGTGGCTTTTGCTTCTAGTTTTTATGGCATTGAGGCGGGTTTCTATTTGGAGCTTTTCATTCTTTGCGTTAGCCTTCCTTCTTTCCCTAAGCCCCGTTGTGCATCCGTGGTATGTCCTTTGGCTTATTCCGCCCTTAACAATCTTCCCTAATACTGCTGGGTATTGGCTTGCTCTCTCCTCTCCTCTTGCTTATTGGCCTGTGCTTTACTCCAGCACCTTTTCTGTGCCTCTGTGGATAAGGATTGTTGAATACCTCCCTTTTTTATGCCTTTTGGCTATAAGTTTCGTAAAGCTTAGCCGTGAAGAGCTGAGATTTCCAAATAGTCAAAGGCATACTAATGGTGAACTTGGCTTTTTATAAGCGATTCAAGGAGTTTGGAAGGATGGCAGGGAACTTCTACATATTCATCCGCTCCGGCTTCCAGAGCCTCTTCCTTATCTAGAATAATAGATCCGGAGATTATTACGGATGTGTTTGCATTTTTGGATCGTATCTTTACAACTTCTGCAAGTTCGTGGGTATTGACACAGGCAACGGTTTCATCAAGCATTACAGCGTCATATGAATTGTGGCTCAATACCTCCAAAGCCTCCGCCGCTTGGTCCACCTTATCAACTGCTGCTCCAAGCTCTTCTATCATACGGGACATCATCTCCCGTGTTCCTAAGTCTTCGTTTACTATAAGAATAGACATACCTAAAAGAGGAAGATCCGGCATGGAGCTATCGTCTTTTGTTGAACCCATTTACCACCCCAATAGCTGAGTTGCATACCTCAATCCGGCAAGCTATACTTTCGCCGTTTTTACCTGTGGCGATTAAGCCTTTAATTAGCTATCGGCATGTGCGCATAAAATCTGAAATGTATATCTCTCTGAAATAACGGAAGAAAATCATATGGCAGATCTTCTCCACAATAATGCTTCAAATACTACGCTCCGGCGCACTAGAAAGGTGGTCGCTGGTCCCGTAACTATAGGGGGAGAAGAGCCTATAGTTGTCCAAAGCATGTGCGCAACTAAAACCACCGATATTCTTGCCACATTAGAGCAGATAAGGATGTTGAAAGAAGCTGGTGCGGCGTTAATTAGGGTTGCAGTTGATAGCAGAAGGGATGTGGACGCGTTAAGGGAGATTAGAAAGGAGACAAAAGCGCCGCTTGTGGTGGATCTTCAAGAAAACTACAGGCTCGTCTCTGATGTTGCTCCGTTAGTTGAAAAGGTAAGGTATAACCCCGGCCACCTTCACCACCATGAGAAGGAAAAATCAGTAAAGGATAAGGTAAAATTTATTGTGGACACCGCGGGCTCTTATAACTGCGCTATAAGGATAGGGGTGAACTTTGGCTCTTTGGACCCCGAGAAAAAAGGCAGGTGCAACAACGAGATGGAAGCAGCTGTGGCATGTGCCATTGAGCACTGCGATATGTTGGATAGCATGGGATTTTATAACTATGTTGTGTCTTTAAAAAGCTCAGATCCATTCGCAGTTATTAAGATAAACCAGGCCTTTGCAGAGAAGCGTCCGGAAGTCCCCATTCATCTCGGGGTAACAGAGGCTGGTCTGCCTCCCGGAGGGATAATAAAGACCAGAATAGCCTTTGAAAAACTTTTGGGTCTTGGGATAGGAGAGACAATAAGGGTTTCTCTGACTCTGCCGATTGATAAGAAGTTTGAGGAGGTCAAAGCTGCTTATGAGATTATTGAAGATGTAAAAAAAGGCACATTTCTTTCTTCTAGATACACGGGCATAAACGGGCTCAATATCATTTCGTGCCCTTCTTGCTCGAGGGTAGAGAATGCATCCTTTGTGGAGCTGGCAGAAAAGATAAGAGATGCGGTTTCCTTTGCTGACGATCATAATATTTCTATCGCTGTTATGGGATGCAGGGTTAACGGACCGGGAGAGACAGATGTTGCGGATCTTGGCCTTTGGTGCGGACCTAAAAAGGTGAACTTAAAGAGAGGCTCGAAGCTTATTGGAGCTTTCGGATACGACGAGGTTGTTGATGCTTTGTTGCGAGAGCTTAAAGATATCCTTGCAAGCCGCACATAAACGACGATAAAAAATAAGGCTTTTTAGCCCCATTCAGCAGGCATCTTTTTCCCTATGGGAGCGCAAGTTTCTTGCCTGCACGAATCACCTTTGCGCCTCGCATTATGCTGGCTAGCACCAATAAAGAGGCCACCTTTCTTGCCGTCTAATGCATTTAATTTACAACTAAATTTTTGGGTGTCTTATTGTCCTTCGCATTCCTTATCTCGATCCTTACTGCCTTAACCTTTGGTGGCATGGATTTTAGGTGGGCGCTAGATACAATGGCTACAGATCCTCTAAATTTCTCAACAAGGGATATCGCTTCGTCTACCTCATCTACTTCTTTGGGAAGGGAAGATACCTTCTGGTTTACAAGAAGATCGTAGTAAAGCTTCTTTAGCTCTACCTTGTCGTGCAATCCCAAAACCTCTTTAAGAAGAAATGAAAATTCTGGCGATTCTTCAGGAGGGATAATG
>RFKT01000101.1 GCA_003694225.1 Candidatus Dadabacteria bacterium | reverse complement strand
CAACGACAGATCCTCTCTGCCTCATCACATTGACCCTAAAGCGGCCTAATTCTTCGTCAAAGATTGCAAGATTTTGTTCATTTGTCTTCAGGAACTCACTCCATTTCTTCTCTCCTAATATCTCTCTCGCTACTGATTCTACATCGTTCTCTTTCAACTTCGCGCCACCTTTGCGAATCAGCTCACCATCAACTCTAAAGCAAACTTCAGCATTTGCTGTGAAATACAAGTCGGAGGCATTCCTTGTCACCATTTCTGCCAGGATATCTCGAAGATTAAGCTTCAAGCTTGCCACCAGCTTTCCTTCTATCCGAAAAGTTTTTTATCAGTAGCTTTCGTACGAGCTACTTCTGGGGTTATTATCCCTCTTGCAACCAGATCCTGAAGATGCATATCAAGGGTTTGCATACCAACAGATTGGGCTGTTTGCATGACGCCATGTAGTTGATGTATCTTTGACTCTCTTATTAGATTTCTTACTGCGTGTGTGCCAAGCAAAATTTCCACTGCAGCAACTCTTCCTCCTCTTGGCCTAGCACAGAGTGTCTGAGCAATAACAGCATTAAGCGACTCAGAAAGCATAGTCCTTACCTGCGACTGTTGGGAGGGAGGAAAGACATCTATTATCCTATCGACGGTTTTCGGTGCGTTTGCTGTATGCAAGGTAGCGAAGACCAAATGGCCTGTCTCAGCGGCTGTAAGCGCCAACTGTATAGTCTCTAAATCCCTCATCTCTCCAACAAGGATTATGTCTGGATCTTCCCTTAGCGCAGCCCGCAGAGCATTAGAGAATGATTGAGTATGAGTGCCAACTTCTCTCTGATTTATGAGGCACTTTTTAGATCTATGCACAAATTCAATAGGATCTTCTATGGTGATAATATGCTTTTGCTGCCCTTCATTAATATACTCTATCATAGCGGCAAGCGTCGTAGATTTCCCAGAGCCGGTAGGGCCTGTAACTATGACCAGCCCTTTTTCAGCTTGCGTAAGCTCAGCTAATACCGGTGGCATCATAAGGTCGTCCAGCGTCATAACATTAGACGGTATCTGCCTAAAAACGCCTCCCATACCTCGGCGTTGCCAAAAGATATTGACCCTAAACCTTGCCCGAGAGCCGAGATCTATGGAAAAATCTACGTCGCTTTTTTCTTCAAATATCTTTCGGTGAGCATCCCCCATAATGTCATAGAGCATTGCTTGAGCCTGTTCAGGAGATATAGCCCCCATGTTTACTTTTTTTACAGCCCCGTCTACCCGCAAAAGGGGCGGCTCCCCAGCGCTTATGTGAAGGTCAGATGCCCCCTGTTCACAGGCAAAGGTTAAAAGTTCTGCAATATCCATATATTATGCCGCCTCCAAGGTTTGCCGAAGTACATGCTACGCGGATCTCATCAGATATAATCGGCAAATCTTTACAAAGTATTAACGGTACCTCTCTCTCCTAGAGGCGCATACACCACAGAGCCAAAGTAGCACCACGCTACAATAACAACTAAGAATAACAGAGCTATATCGGCATTTACAGCGAGGTAGCAACAGTTGAGAATTTCTGGCTAACTTTCTGCCCAACAACCCTAATGGCAGCTATAGCCACAATTATTATCAAAGCCGCCAGCACAGCATATTCAATCAGAGTTGCGCCCTTTTTCTCAAAAATTTTCATCGCTATATTACTCCCCTTTACCCCTTCTCAACTTAACAAATGATCTCAAAACTGCTAAATCCATTTTACTGCAACGTGTCTAACCGCAGTCAAACACTGTATATTGTATACAGTACAATGGAAAGGAACTAAAATGCAAGATATCTAATTTAGCAAACAAAATGAACTTTGAAGATAGTCAAACAAGGTATTGCGGCTTCTACGGCTCCTCAGCGGCGTATTTAATCTCTAGACACCTCTCTCACTATAACACCGTTATAATTACACGATCCCTTCAAGAGGCAATATCCCTCTTTGAGGATATCAACTTTCTTTCTGATGCTGCAGTATCCCTCATACCACCGTGGGATATTCTTCCATTTGAAAACCTTTCTCCTCAAAAAGATATCTCAGCACAACGCATAGCCTCGATAGACAGGCTGATATCAGCAAAAGAAGAGATTTTCGTCATCCCAATCGAATCCCTTCTCCAAAGGGTATTAAAGCAAAAAGCAATAAAGAAGCTGAGATTGGAACTCGAAGTTGACCAAACAGTAAGCAGGACCCACTTGCTATCAACCCTTATTGCATACGGTTATACAAGAGTTTCCCTAGTGGAAGAGATCGGCGATCTCGCTCTTCGCGGCTGTATTATCGACGTATACCCATGGGGGAAAGAGCCTATAAGAATAGAGTTTGCAGGAGATAAGATAGGTAGCATTCGTACATTCGATGTCGAAACCCAACTTTCAACGTCAAACCTTAAAGAAGCAACTGTTCTTCCTATCTATGAATTTAGCGGCAAGGTCCCGCAAGATACCTCTATTTGCAACACAATTGATGAGATTAAAGACGCTCTCAATGCTAGAGCGCAGGAGCTAGAGATACCGCTTTCAGAGAAAAACAGAGCTTTAGAATGCATAACCTCTGAAGCCCATATGCCGGGGATCGAACAGTATTTCGGGTACGTCTTCAAGGAGACCTGCTGCCTCGTTGACTATATAAATCGAGACACAATGGTAGTGTTGCACGACCCTTCACAGTTAAGTGAAGCGTTGTGGAAATTTGCAACCACAGTGAAGGAAAGAGAGCTGGAATACTGCAGGCAGCATCAGCTTGTGCCATCCTTTGACAAGCTTTACGTATCCCCCGAAAAAATAGAAAGTTTTATTAAAAAGCATCCATCTATCAAGATAGATCCATTTTGTACTGACACTGATGATTTAGAGGAATCACCAGAACGCTTTCATACACAAAGCGTAAGCGTTATTACCGCAGAGCTAAAGCCTCTTATAGGCTCAACAAAGGCAATTCAGGTGCTCGCAAAAAAACTCCTTCATTTTAGGAACATGGGATATCACATAGCGCTATGTATAGAGAGCAGATCCAGAGCCGAGCGTCTTACAAGAATGCTGGCCGACTCAGGATTAGCGCTTGACATCATCGATACAACAGGCATGGCGTGGATACGTGCCAAAGCCCGTTATCCGCTTGTCATCATTCTCGGGCATTTAACTTCAGGCTTTATCCTCCCCTCTGAGAAAATAGCATTTATATCCGAACAAGAGATCTTTGGAGAAAGGATTAAAAAGCCGGCAAAGAGATCGCACTATAAACTCAGAAAACTGCTTCACGAAATCGGACAGCTTAAAGAAGGCGATTATATAGTCCATGAAAAATACGGCATAGGCATATACCGCGGGCTTAAAACCATGCAGGTAAGCCACCAAACTTACGATTTTGTCAGGGTTGAATATGCAGATGAAAGCCTACTCTATCTTCCCGTAGAAAACATTGGAAGGATTCAGAAGTTTATTGCAAGCGATGATTCTCCGCCAAAGCTTGACAGGCTTGGCTCTAAAAGCTGGGCTAATCGCAAAGCAAGGGTAAGAAAAGTTATTGAAACCCTTGCCGGAGATCTCGTAAACCTCTATGCGGCGAGGAAAAAGCTTAAAGGATGGAGATTTGAGCCATACGGCGCGGAAGATGAAAGATTTGCTGAAGGGTTTGGCTATGAAGAAACCCCAGATCAGATGGAAGCAATTAAAGCGGTATTAAATGACATGGCAAGCGAAAAGCCTATGGACAGGCTTGTATGCGGCGATGCCGGGTATGGGAAAACGGAAGTGGCACTAAGGGCAGCCTATAAATGCATACAACACGCCCGACAAGTAGCGCTCTTGGCGCCCACTACAGTTTTGGTGGAACAGCACTATGAGGTATTCCTTAAAAGATTTATGGAATACCCTGTAAGAATTGCCAAGGTAAGCAGGTTTAACTCTCCAGCTAAAAATAGGGATATACTCCGAGAGGTGGCCAGCGGCACGATTGATATTGTCATAGGAACTCACCGCCTGTTACAGAGCGACGTTGTCTTTAAGGACTTAGGCCTTTTAATTGTAGATGAAGAGCATAGGTTTGGGGTCAAGGATAAAGAGCGGCTAAAACAAGCCAAAAAAAATGTGGATGTATTGACGCTAACAGCCACACCAATACCGCGAACGCTTGCCATGTCTCTTTACGGCATCAGGGAGGTAAGTGTTATAAGCACTCCGCCGCATGACAGAAAATCCATTAGAACTTATATCGCCATTGAAGACAAAAAAATTATAAGAGATGCAATCTTGCGGGAACTAAAAAGAGGCGGGCAGTGTTTCTTTGTGCATAATAAAATAGAAACCATCGCAACTGTTGAGCATGCCCTCAAAAGTATAGTCCCCGAGGCTAAAATTAGAGTAGGACACGGCAAAATGAGGCAATCGGCCTTAGAGAAAGTCATGATTGATTTTATAAACCGTAAATTTGATCTCCTTCTATGCACAACTATTATAGAGTCAGGCCTAGACATTCCAAACGCGAACACCATTATCATCTCTCGCGCCCATAAGTTCGGCATGGCTCAGCTTTATCAGCTTAGAGGTAGAGTAGGAAGAAGCGACAGGCAAGCCTATGCCTATTTACTCATTCCAGACGAGAAAAAGCTCACAGAGAACGCAAGAAAACGGCTTTCAATGATACAGTCCCTTGACGATTTAGGCATCGGCTTTAACCTCGCAGCATGTGATTTAGAGATAAGGGGAGCAGGCAATATATTGGGCAAAGACCAATCAGGCAATGTAAACTCCATAGGGTATAATCTATACAGCAAAATACTCAAAGAAGCAGTCCTTAACATCAGGGGAGAATCCCTATCCTCCCTGCAGGACTCCATTGACCCGGAGATTAGGCTTCCCATAAGCGCTTATATCCCTGAGTTTTACCTCCCCGATATTCCTGAAAGGCTTATCCTATACCAGCGTCTCTCTTCTCTCTCTTCCCCAGAAGAAGCAAAAGATATGTACTATGAAATCAGAGACAGGTTTGGCGCCATGCCAGAGCCGGCAAAAAATCTTATATCCCTTATGGAGCTAAGGTGCATATTTAAGAGACACGGAGTGGTTAAGGCAGATTACTCTAATATGTCTCTGACTCTTCACTTTTCTCCTGCTGCTCCGATAGATCCTCAGAGTCTTGACAGAATCTGTGCCATGTATCCAGAGAAGTATAAGAGAAAAAGCGCCGTAACAGTATCCATTCTTCTGGATAAAGATGAGGGCAACCCTGCCACGCTAATCCCTCACTGCAAGACCCTTCTCGAGCAGATAAGTAGGGCCTAAGACGGTCCTCGGGCATAAGTTGGTCCTTGCGCTTGCTCTTTGCTGCAAATACATTATATAAGACAGCAAACAGCTTTGGAGATATCATGTATCGGTGTAGATTGTGCGCATTTATATTGAGTGCCTTGTTGACTGCTTTCCCTTGCTGTGCCATCTCAGAGAGAATATTTGTAGATGGCGTAGTTGCTTCTATTGACAATACAGCCATTACACTGCGCGACGTTGCCAAGCGTCTGCCCGTTAAAAGGCATATATCCATCTCGGATCTCAGCACCGATCCTATAGCCTCCGCGCTTTTAGAGCAGATAATAATGGAGACGCTTATAGAAAAGGAGGCTGATGCAAGAAAGATTTCTGTTGCTCAAAGTGAAATTGACGAATATATAGCTGAAGTTGCAAAAAGCAACAATATGTCTATAGGGCAATTTGAAAAAGCGCTCAAAAAAGAGGGGATCCCCTTTAAAAACTACAAAAGGAAGGTAAAGATAGACATATTGCGAACAAAATTGGCGTCTGTACTATTTAGGGAAGGTGTAGGAGTTACAGAATCAGAAGTAGACGAATATCTGGCAAGCCACCCTGAACTTAAAGGTGGCAAAGAGATAGTAAAGCTACGGCAGATATATCTTCCTGATGTGGAAGCCTCCGCTAAAATCCTAGAAGAAATCGCAAAGAAATTTAGTAAGGGTATTAGTTTTGCAAAACTTGCGGCTATATACTCCAAAAGCCCCGATGCTTCAGAAGGTGGCCTTATAGGAGAGGTGGCGCTTGCGGATTTAAGCCCTACCATCCAAGATGCGATTAGATCGACGGAGGAGGGAAGGATTACAAAACCGATCCATGAAAGAGGCGGTTATAAGATATTTTACGTAGAACAGAGAATCAAAGGAGGAGAAGAACAATCTGTTAGGGAGCAGGTTAGAAAAAAGCTTGAAGATATAAAGAT
>RFKT01000100.1 GCA_003694225.1 Candidatus Dadabacteria bacterium | reverse complement strand
GTAGTTGCCTTGCCGCAGTGATTACATTTTGCCATTTTTAAATCCTTTCCTTACCTTGTTTGCAAAAGAAAAGCAGACGGGGCGTCTGCAGTTCGGTTTTCTAAAAGCGCTGCATTTTACCACACAAAACAGGCAACTTCAAGATAAATTTTGCAGGTTGAACTTTATATAGAATATCCCATGCTAAAATAGGCACAACAGAAAACAAAATTGCAAAATAAAGAAAAAGAACGCCGTTATACCTATAGTAGTGGATTCCAAGTGGAATTGAACTTGCAACATAGCCGCTGTTAAATATAACAATCCCTAAAAGACCAAAAGAAAAAAATTGGATAAGCAGCCGAGACTGGCGAACTGAGTTAAAACAAAAAAGAGCGATGGTCAAAAGCATCAGGTATGGCTCGACAGGGCTTAAAGGGAGGAAACGGCCGGAAAACCAGCTTTCAACAGATTGCCATAAGCCATACACGGTATAGCGGTAAAAAAGCTCTAAAAAATCGCCTTTAGGCCTATATATGTCAAATGCAACATAGGTTGAAGAAAGGGCTATGCACGGAAGAAGCCAAAACATGGAAAACCCTATACCAAATAGATGGCCATAAAATACGGGCTTCCTTCTGTCGGGATACCATAAAAAGGCAAGCACTCCTAAAAAGAGCATAAAGATCACTGTAAGGTTGTGTGAAAAGATACCAAATGCCAAAGACACAGCTATCATCCGAAAAGAACCCTTCCCTAAGATACACATCCACAGAGAATTAAGGTAAATCAACACAGCATACCACCCAAACATCTGGGAGATAAGCCCTATATGCATCGGGGCTGCAGCGCCTATCCCATACCACTGCCTGTCATGGTTTAGAAACCAAAAAGAAAAGAGGGAAAGAGATACTCCATAAAGCGCCTCTAAAATAATTTTATCACTAGATCCATACTCCCCCTTTTCAACCAGCTCTGTAAGAAAAGGACGAAGCGCCAAACATAAAGCTACAGGAAAAAAGGATATACCAAACCAGAGCACAAGGTGGGAAGCAAGCCTTACCGAATCCCCTGCAAAAAAATCGCAGAGAAAAGAGAGTAATGTCGTCAATAAAGCGGGGAAAAAACTGTAAAAGTGAAGCTCCAGCATGCCCGTATAAAACTTCGGATCATAATATACAACCTCACCTCTTAGTATATGGTGTCTTAATCCCCTGCATATTGCATTAAAGGAAGGAAGATCTACGGAAGGTATAGGGGCGTCTGTAAGGTATACCCTAAACCAAAACAGCAGAAAGGAGGAGACTATAGCAGTAATAAAAAGGGAAATCTTATATTCCTTAGATTTTCCATTATCCATAAAGGACTCCGAGATCTCCCCGAGTGACAAGGCATAAATACCGCATTATGCTCCTCCGAAATCTCCCTCTTCAAACAAAGCAATCGCTATTCCCGCTTCATCTGCCTCCCTGATAACAGAAGCGGGATCCAATATCATTGTTTTTCCTTTTTCAAGGATCAGGGCAGTTGCCCCAGCTTCTTTCATTTTCTCAATAGTCCCAACACCTATCGTAGGAAGATCCAGTCTTAAATCTTGGTGTGGTTTTGAAACCTTTACAACCACAGCCCCCCTTTTGGAGCTAAGCTTTCCTCCACGAAGAATAGCCTCGTCTGTACCCTCTACCGCTTCGACAGCTACCACCATCCCATTAGAAACTACCACTGTTTGCCCTATATCTTCCTCTCCAATCTTTTTAGCCGCCTTCCATCCTATTTGAGCCTGAAAAGCCTCATATTCTGTAAGGCCTCGTGTTGTAAGTTGATTGCAAACGGGAACGCAGTCTTTTATATAATCCGCTCCTGAAACAACCTCTATCCCTTCGCTTTCAAGCTCCTCTGCCAGTGCCCTTAATATCACATCATCCTTTACACTTTTTACCCTCCATAGGAGAGAAAGGCCCCGCCTGTCAGGCAGCACAGATCCGCGAAACATCTTAACCCTAGATATCCCCCCAGCAAAGGCGGCTCTTGAAGCCCTTTCTTTCTTTAACACTTTAATTATTTTACCCAACTGCCCCAACCGAATCCAGACACACCGATCCACATAATCAGAGAGGGAATGAGAAGTCTCCCCATAGTGTGCTACAGCCACAACTCTCTTTCCTGCTTGTTTAAGGTTTTGGGCAAGCAATATGGGGAAGATGCCGCTTCCGGAAACTATCCCAAATGTTTCCGATCTTTGCTCCATAAGAAAACCTTAGAGGTTATCTCCAGTATCACTGGAAGAGGCTGATCTGGGCATGCATACGCCTCTCTTTGACTCTGAAATAAATCTAAGGAAGCTCAACGCAAGATCCTCTTCTTTGTACTTTTCCATAGCGCACTCTAAGCGCTCTCGAAACAATCCATCTCCTAGAAATAGCTCCCTATATAACCTTTTTATAAGGTTAATGCTCTCAAGATCAAAACCGTTCCGCTTCATACCAACTGTGTTAAGACCGGCAAGCCCGGCCCTGTCTCCCTGAGCGGTGCAAAATGGGGGGACATCCTTTCCCACCATAGCCCCGCCGCTAAGAAAACAGTAATCACCAAGCCGCACAAACTGGTGCACGCCACACAAACCTCCCACGGTAACGTGGTTTCCTATAATGACATGCCCGGATATGCCAGCTGAGTTGGCAAAGATATTATAATCTCCTACGACACAGTCGTGACCAATATGGGAGCATGCCATAAAAAGGTTTCTATCTCCCACTTTTGTCTCCATACCTCCACCCTCAGTGCCCGGCTGAATTGTAACATATTCCCTTATAATATTGTGGTTCCCTATGGTAAGAAGACTATCTTCCCCTTTGTACTTAAGATCTTGAGGGGGAGCTCCAATTGACGCAAACTGAAAGACCTTGTTGCCATCACCTATTTTAGTATTTCCATCTATTACAACATGAGAAGAGATCCAGTTATTCCGCCCAATAGAGACCTTATGGCCTATCACACTATAAGGTCCAACTGTAGTCCCCTCGCCAATAACAGCCCCTTCTAAAACTACCGCCGTAGGGTGTATATTTGGCATAACGCTTATTCTCCCTCTGCAGCAGATAAAGTGCCTTGTGCAACTACTTTGCCATCCACGCGAGCCCAACCATCCATAATCCAAAGAGGCCCTTTATGCCTTATGTTAGACATCTCAAGATAGAGCCTATCACCGGGAAGTACAGGTTTTTTCCATTTAAAATCCTTTACGCCTACAAAATAAAGTATCTTATCCGGCGGCACACAGGCCGGCGATTTTTTGGCCAGAAACACGCCAGCTTGTCCCATTGCTTCTAGAATCATCACACCAGGCATAACCGGCTTACCAGGAAAATGGCCGGCAAAAAAGGCTTCATTCATGGTGACATTCTTAACAGCCACAATCTTTTCTCCCGGAACAAATTCAACTATCCTGTCAATTAGCAGAAACGGATACCTATGAGGAAGGATCTCCTGTATATCGTTAATATCAAATAATGCTTCTTCCGCAGCTTCAGTCATGATTATCCTTATTCCTATTAAAGACAATTATCCGTGATTAAGTTTGCTTATAACCAAATCAGTAATATCACCCTTACCATCAGAATAAATGACATCAGGGGCATTCATCTCCAATACTACCTTATACCCTTTCTGACGGGCCAACTCCTTGACAACTTCTGACGCTTTGTTGATCACCTTATTTAACTGAGCTATCCTCATCTCTCCCAAGCGATCCCTCTCCTTTTTGAGAGATCTCTTTAACTCCTTTGCCTTACTATACAATTGCTCTTCTTTTGCTGAATAAGCGCTCTCTGAGAGAACGCCAGCCTGTCTTTCCAGATCTTTTTTAAGCTTTTCCACCTCAGCCTGAAGAGGCTTTAGCTTAGCTTGGCTCTCGTCGACCGCCTTTTCGAACTCCTCTTTGGCGGCTTTCCCTTGAATACACTCCGCAAGAACCCGTTTCATATCGACAAGAGCAATTTTCCCTTTCCATGTTCCTAATCCATCGCCAGCAAAAGCAAAAAACGGAGTTTGTACGATAAAAGCAACGATAACGGCGGCTAAAAGCGCTGAATTGCCTTTATAAAACTTCATAATCCCTCTATTTCATAAACAATTACAGATAATATAGAGAATTTACCTCAATCAGGAAAGGAATGCAAAATTCACCTTTAGACTCACTATGGAAGAAAATACTCCTCTTTTAGGGGAGGCTATAGTGGCGCTCCAAAGGAAAAAAGCGTTACACTCCGGCGTTCTCCTTCCTTCCTGTCCAGAGGGAACCCAAACTCTATACGAATAGGACCAAGGGGAGATGTCCATCTTATCCCATAGCCGGCCGCATGCCTCAAGCCATCAACGGATATTGGCTCAGAATCATCAAAGGCATTGCCAAAATCATAAAATACCACGCCCTTAAGCCCCGCAGAGGGTATCAATGGAAAAATTAACTCTAAATTATTAACAAGCTGCTTGCTCCCTCCAAACTCATTTCCATTTTCATCCTTTGGCCCCATCGTCCTCGTTTTAAATCCCCGCACCGAATTAATGCCTCCCGGGAAAAACCTCCTAAAGAGAGGGAAACGTTCTCCGTTAAGTGTCTCTCCCCAGCCAAACTTGGTGCGCCATGAAAAAACAACATCTCCGAAAGAAGGCTTCCAAATGGGGATATAAAGCTGATTTGATGCGATAAACAAAAGAAAATTTTCATCTCCTCCAAGCCCAGCATACTCAACAGAAAAAGATTGACGAGAACCTTCTGTAGGGTTCAGCGGATTGTTGATTGTGTTGCGAGAAAGAGTTGGAACAATGGAAGAAACTGTAGTCTTTCCCTGCTGGTCAATTACCAATTGAGCTGCATCAAGCTCGTTAACATTCGAAATCTCTACAGACATATATTGATATCTCAGGGAAAAACGCACGTCTTCTGCCCATTCTCCAAAAAATTCTTTAAGTGGATACCCTCCAGAAATGGCGCCTCCCGTTTGACTGCGGTCAAAATCGGGAAAGACTCTTTGAGTCCTTAAAAGATCCACACCGCCAGACCACTGTGTATCATTTATCCTCGGATCATAAAATGAGATGTTATAGTTATCTCTCTCTTGTCCCAGATCCACATTGAGGTTTACACGCCTCCCTGTTCCAAATATATTGTTCTCGGATATCCTGGAATTAAAAAGGAAGCCGTCCTCACTAGATACACCAGCCCCTATGCTGAAAGCCCCAGTCGAGCCTTCCTTCACATTCACTAGCAAATTAACTTCATTATCTTTATCAGTACTTTGAGTTGTAATGTTTACTTCCTCGAAATAACCACGCCGCTCAATAAGCTGCTTGCTACGCTTAATTTTAGAGACGGAGTAAATATCGCCCTCATTTATCTCCAACTCTCTCCGTATAACATTGTCATAAGTTTTCTTGTTCCCTGTGATGTTTATAAGCCCCACCTTTGTGAGCTTTCCCTTGTTTATCTTATAGATAACATCAACTATCTTTTCCTTACGCTTAATCCGAGTGTCCGGGATGACATTGACAAAAGCATAACCGATATCTGCAAACTTATCGCTGATTAAAAGAGAGTCGCTACGCAAGAGCGACGAATTAAAGATATCTCCTTCTTTAAGCTTTATGCCTTCAAGGGTTTTTTGAACACTAGAATCAATAAGATCTCCCTCAGCTGTCACATTGCCGACCTTATACTGAGGCCCTTCTTTTATGACAAATGTTATAATTAAATGCTTGTCTTCTTTCCGTATAATAGGTGCAGATACAGTCCCCTCAAGAAAACCGTGATCTAAAAGCTGCTGCCGCAAAATAATCCTGTCATTTTCGAGCATCTCCTTGTTTAGTCTACCAGTGCCAAAGAGCCACGAACTCCACCACTTATACCTTTTTGTTTGGATTGCAGACCGGAGATCGTCGGGGTCAAGCTTTTCGACACCCTCAAATACTATCTTCTTTATTTTGAACTTCTCCCCTTCCTTAATTGCCAAAGTAAGATCTATTTGATTCGTACCAGCAGGAACAACAGAATATGTTATGTCTGCATCATAATAGCCCTTGCCTTGATACATAGACACGATCTTTTCTATATTCTTCTCTACAGATTTTTTGTCGAAGAAATCGCCTGACTTAAGTTCTAAGGCTTCTTTTATGTCGTCTTTATCCACCTCTTTATTGCC
>RFKT01000099.1 GCA_003694225.1 Candidatus Dadabacteria bacterium | reverse complement strand
GAGGAGGCAGCGTGCAGAATTATAGAAGGAACGGCTAGAAGTATGGGCGTGGATATTGTTGGATGATAGGGAAAGAACGATGGTAAGCATAAAGAAGAGAGGTAAACGATATAGAGCAGTTGCTGAGAAAGTGGAGAAAAAGGACTTGCCCCTTGAAGATGCGTGCGCGCTAGTGGTAGAGACTGCTTCTGCAAAGTTTGACGAAACCGTAGAGATCGCCCTTAATCTTGGGGTTGATCCGAGAAAAGCAGATCAAAACGTGCGTGGAGCTGTCGAGCTTCCCCACGGGCTCGGAAAGAATGTAAGGGTGGCTGTTTTTGCTAAGGGAGAAAAGGTAAGAGAGGCAGAGGAAGCAGGAGCAGATCTAGTCGGAGGCGAAGATCTGGCAGAGAAGATAAAGGGAGGGTTCCTTGAATTTGACAGCGTGATTGCCACTCCGGATATGATGGGTGTGGTCGGAAAGCTTGGAAAGATTCTCGGGCCTAGGGGGCTTATGCCTTCTCCAAAGGTAGGGACGGTTACCTTTGATGTTGCCGATGCTGTAAAGGCTGTAAAAGCTGGGCGCGCTCAGTACAGGGTAGAAAAGGCCGGTATTGTACATGCTGGTATAGGAAAGGTATCGTTTGGCCCCGAAAAGTTGAAGGAAAATGCGCTAGCCTTTATCCAAGCTATAAACAAGGCAAAACCGGCCACAAGCAAGGGGATTTATCTAAAACGCGGCCATCTGGCAGCTACTATGGGGCCGGGAATCCGATTTAATGTTGTGCCGTTAAGGAATATTTAACCAAGTTAAATTATAGGCTTAGTAAGATGAATAGAGAACAGAAGCAGCAAGAGATAGAAGCCTTAAAGGAGAAGCTAACAAAGGCAGAAGCCATTATATTCGTCGATTATCAAGGGCTTGCAGTAAGCGAGTTGGATCAGTTTAAAAAAGAAATGCGAAATAAAGGAGGTTATTCCAAGGTTGTGAAAAATACCCTTATAAATCTTGCAGCAAGGGATGCATTCAAGGACAACAACGAGGATGATGTGGAAAAGCTTTGCTCACTTTTTCACGGTCCCAGCATGCTTGTAGCAAGCGACACAGAGATTGTGGCGCCTGCAAAGGTTGTGGCAGGCTTTGCAAAGGAGCATGAGACATTTTCTGTAAAGGGTGGTTGGATCGATGGCGGATTTGTTGATGCCGGGCAGATTGAAGAGCTTTCAAAGATGCCGAGCAGAGAGGAGACTTTGAGCAAGCTCTTAAGCCTTCTCAATGCCCCTGCGACTAAGGTGGTGCAACTTCTTCAGGCGCCGGCAAGCCAGTTTGTAAGGCTTTTGTCTGCTTACAAGACAAAGCTAGAAGAAAAGGAGAATGGCTAAATGTCGAGCTGTAGGCGTCCAAGTTTTTGCGTTTGAGATGTTAATTTGAGTTTATTGTCATAAAGGAGTGAATTGATATGAGTGAAGTAACAGCAGAGCAGGTGAAGGATTTCATAAAAAATATGTCTCTTATGGAGGCGGCAAAGCTCGTCCAGGAGCTTGAGGAAGAGCTCGGAGTGACCGCAGCTGCCCCTGTGGCTGTTGCTGCAGCGGGAGCTGGAGGAGCACCAGCAGAGGCGGCTGAAGAGCAAACTGAGTTTTCAGTTGTGCTTGAGAATGCTGGCAACGAGCGGGTTAAGGTTATTAAGGTGGTAAGGGAGATCACCGGGCTCGGCCTTAAAGAGGCAAAGGAGCTAGTAGACTCTGCGCCAAAACCTGTTAAGGAGGGAGTTGAAAAGGGTGAAGCTGACGAGCTTAAAAAGAAGCTCGAAGAGGTTGGCGCAAAAGTCTCTCTTAAATAAGGGGATTATGGGAGCTAGCCGCAGCTTTTGGTGGTCTTTTGCAACGTTTACGCGCCCTCTATTGACAAAATAGGGGCGCGTGGTTAACTTGTGGACATTATTAGCTTTGCATCCGCTATATACCTTGATGATATACTCCGGCTCGGAGGTGAATTTGCCGGAGGGAAATTGTTAAGTGGCGCTCACTGGAGGGCAAGGGGCGCTTTTGTTTTTTGTAACAGCAGGTGCTATGCATTTTCGGCGTAGTTATTAACTTTTAATTAATTGTAATCTTTTTGTAGTGATTGGGCTATGGCTTCAAAAAATATAAAACCCAGCTTTCGCCTTAGAAGAAGCTATTCTCGGTTAAAGGAGGTAGCAAAACTTCCGCATCTGATTGAGGTTCAAAGAAAATCGTATGATCGGTTTCTTCAAGCAAATGTTGATCCAGCAAAGAGGGAAGATATAGGTCTTCAAAGAGTCTTTAAATCAGTCTTTCCAATTAGCGACTATAACGGAAATGCCACATTAGAGTTTGTCTCATATACGCTTGGCGAACCAAAGTATGATGTCCAGGAATGCCGAGACAGGGGCATGACTTGGGCTGCCCCGCTTAGGGTTACCATCCAGCTTGTCCTGTGGGAGAACAATCCTGAAACAGGTGGAAAAACCTTAAGCGCCCTCAAAGAAGACACCGTTTATTTCGGAGAAATACCGTTAATGACTGAAAAGGGAACATTTGTCATTAACGGAACTGAAAGAGTAGTCGTCAACCAGCTTCATAGGTCGCCGGGAGTATTTTTTGGCCATGATAATGGAAAAAGCCACCCTTCAGGGAAGCTTCTTTATTCAGCTCGTGTTATACCGTATCGGGGCTCTTGGCTTGATTTTGAATTTGATATGAAAGATATCCTTTATGTAAGGATAGATCGCCGGAGGAAGATACACGCTTCAATCCTGCTCCGAGCGTTGGGCATGGCGGAAGAAGAGATTCTTGCGGAGTATTACAAGACAGACACAATAAAGTTTGACAAGAGCGGAGCGGTAATTAAGACATTTGTCCCAGATCAACTTGAAGGGCAGAAGGCATACAAGACTATTAAGGATAAAAGCGGGAAGGTTTTGGTTAAGAAAGGAGGCAAGTTTAACCGGGCGGTAATAAGGAGGCTTAAAGAAGCTCGAATACGCTCTATTGAGATCAATCCAAGCTCTCTTGAGGGAATGGTCTCGGCTGAAACTATCCTTGAGGCTGTTGAAGAGATAACGCACCCAAGAACAGGAGAGCTGTTGGCTTCGGAGGGAGAGATTCTTATAGGATGGTTCCAGATAATGGATCAGATAGGGAACTATCTTGGGGAACTCTCAGATGATGAGATCGAAGACATCGTGTCAAAGTTGAGAGTTATAATTAATGCAGGAGAAGAGCTCACCGTTGACAAGGTAAATGCCAAAGGGAAGGTTGTCGAGCAGGGGAATATATCTCTTATAAGAGAAAAAGGCATCCGGGATATCCGAGTGCTGTATTTGGATGACAACCACATTGGGGAATCGATGTGGAAGACATTGGTTTCAGATAAGTTGTCTCCGGAGCACGACGATATTTTATCAAGGATGCTTAACTTGCCATCAAAGAGCGCTGTTGTAGAGATATATAGGAGGCTTAGGCCTGGAGATCCGCCAAGGCCTGAAACTGCGCAGGCGGCCTTTCGCAACCTTTTCTTCAATCCGGACAGGTACGATCTGTCAGCGGTTGGAAGGCTAAAGCTTAATTACAAGCTTTATATCACGCAGGGTAAAGAACCTCCTCCCGTTGAGCAGGGAACCTTAACAGAAGAGGATATAAAAGAAACTATAAGATATATACTTGAGCTTAGGACAGGAAAAGATCCTGTCAGGTATTCTGTAGATGATATTGACCATCTTGGCAATCGGCGTGTTCGTGCTGTAGGCGAACTTGTTGAGAATCAATTCAGAATAGGTTTAGTTCGCCTTGAGCGTGCTGTGAAGGAGCGTATGGGGATGCAGGATATCGACACCCTAGTGCCACAAGACCTTATTAACTATAAATCTGTTGCTGCTGTTATTAAGGAGTTCTTCGGCTCGTCTCAGCTCTCTCAATTTATGGATCAGACAAATCCGCTTTCTGAAATCACGCATAAGCGGCGGCTCTCTGCTTTGGGACCGGGCGGATTGACGAGAGATAGAGCTGGGTTTGAGGTGCGTGATGTTCATCCGACTCACTACGGTAGGATCTGTCCAATCGAGACTCCAGAAGGGCCGAATATAGGGTTGATCTCTTCGCTGGCAACTCACGCGCGCATCAATGACTATGGTTTCATAGAGACGCCATATAGGATAGTGGACAGCTCCCATAGAGTAACGGATGATATCATCTACATGTCGGCTATGGAGGAAGAGCGCGAGGTTATAGCTCAGTCTCAGACAGCGCTCGATAAGGACGGCCGTTTCGTGGATGCATATGTGCCGTGCAGGAAGAATACGGAGTATATGACCGCTGACCCCAAAGAGGTCACGAAGATGGATGTAAGCCCTAAGCAGCTCGTGAGCGTTGCCGCATCTCTAATCCCCTTTTTGGAGAACGACGACGCTAACAGGGCATTAATGGGGTCGAATATGCAGAGGCAGGCTGTGCCGTGCCTTAAGCCGCAGGCTCCTGTTGTTGGAACTGGTATGGAGGCTGTTGTCGCAAGAGATTCTGGCGCCGCTGTCGTTGCGAAGAGAGCTGGTAGAGTGGTATCGGTTGATGCAACTCGAATTGTAATTATGGCCGATAAGACAACGGATGACCCCCTTGATACGGGTGTCGACATTTACAACCTTGTAAAGTACAGGCGAACCAACCAAAACACATGCATAAACCAGATTCCGATAGTAGTTCCGGGAATGACCGTAGAGGAAAATGAAGTCATAGCTGACGGCCCATCTACAGATATGGCGGAGCTTGCCCTCGGCCAAAATGTGTTGGTCGCCTTTATGCCTTGGGGAGGATACAACTTTGAGGACTCCATTTTGATAAGCGAGAGGGTGGTAAAGGAGGATATATTTACATCTATTCATATAGAGGAGTTCGAATGTATAGCCCGTGATACGAAGCTCGGCAAGGAAGAGATAACGAGAGATATTCCTAATATTGGAGAGGATGCTCTTAAGAATCTTGATGAATCCGGCATTATCCGAGTGGGTGCAGAGGTAAAGCCAGGTGATATCCTAGTTGGCAAGATTACTCCGAAAAGCGAGACGCAGTTAAGCCCGGAGGAAAAGCTTTTAAGGGCTATTTTCGGTGAAAAAGCGGGAGAGGTGCGGGATACAAGCTTAAGGCTTCCGCCCGGAGTTGAGGGCACTGTTATCTCAGCTCAGGTTTTCTCAAGAAAAGGCACCGAAAAAGATGAGCGTACTCTTGCTCTTGAAAAGATGGAGATCGAAAGGATAGAGCAGGATCAGCGTGATGAGATGAATATCTTGAAAGACACAGCCCTCTCAGAGATCAAGGGTCTTTTGTGTGGAAAGACCACCACAGCTCGCCTTATAAATGATAAGAGAAAGGAGATACTTGCAAAGGGGACTGTGCTGACTGATGAAGTAATTGATTCTGTCCCCTTTGAGTATCTAAGAGATATTCAGGTTGGAGATGAGGCAGTCCAAGAGAGAGTGGGCGAGATAGTAGTAAGGACTGGACAGTTGATAAACAATAAGAGGGCTGCCTTGCAGGAGAAGATAAAGAGGCTCAAAGAAGGAGACGAGCTTGCTCCCGGGGTCATAAAGATGGTTAAGGTCTTTGTTGCTATAAAGCGGAAGATTCAGGTTGGAGATAAGATGGCAGGGAGGCACGGCAACAAAGGCGTGCTTTCAAGAGTATTGCCTGTGGAGGATATGCCTTACTTAGCTGATGGAACGCCGGTTGATATCCTGCTCAATCCCCTTGGAGTGCCGTCGCGGATGAATGTTGGTCAGATCTTGGAGACCCATCTTGGGTGGGCATGTTATATGATAGGGCGGAAGATCTCACAATTACTTGAAAGGGTGATTGATTTGAGGACAGAGAAGGAAAAGCCTGAATGCACTCCCGAACTTAAGAAAGAAACTGCCGGACAGATTCGGGATCTGCTAAAACGGGCTTACAAGGGGAGGGATAATATCGTTGAATTTGTAGAGGGTCTCAAAGACGGTGATATTATAGAGCTCGGCAAGAAATTGAAGGACGGTCTCTTTGTAGGATGTCCTGTTTTTGACAGCGCTAGCGAAGAGGAGATCCGTGCCCTTTTAGAGGTTGCCGGATGCTCTCCAGATGGGCAGGAGTACCTTTATGACGGACGGACTGGAGAGAGATTCTCTGAAAAAGTTACCGTTGGCATCATGTATATGCTTAAGCTTGATCACCTAGTTGATGACAAGATCCACGCGAGATCCATCGGACCTTATTCTCTTGTTACACAGCAACCTTTGGGTGGAAAGGCTCAGTTTGGAGGTCAGCGCCTAGGCGAGATGGAGGTATGGGCTTTAGAGGCGTATGGGGCAGCGTATACGCTTCAGGAATTCCTCACTGTTAAGTCTGATGATGTGCAGGGTAGAACCCGAATGTATGAGGCGATTGTAAAGGGTGAGCATGTTCTTGAGCCGGGTTTGCCTGAGTCGTTTAATGTAATGATGAAAGAGCTTATGGCCTTGGGCCTTAATGTGGAGCTTATAGAAGAGCAGGAAGAAGAAGAGGCTTCTGCCGCGGCTAATGTATAGCCTTTGGTTTGTAATTTTTGTTTGAGAGGTGAGATATGGATGATCTGTTTAGCCTGTTTGAAAAGCCCAAAAATCCCCTAAAGTTCAATGCACTTAGGGTCTCTATAGCCAGCCCTGAGCAGATAGAGAGCTGGTCTCACGGCGAGGTGACAAAACCTGAGACTATTAATTATAGAACATTCAAAACAGAGAGAGACGGCCTTTTCTGCGCAAAGATCTTTGGCCCTACAAAAGACTATGAGTGTAATTGTGGCAAGTACAAGCGTATGCGTCACAGAGGGGTTGTGTGTGAAAAGTGCGGCGTAGAGGTTATTCAATCTAAGGTAAGAAGGGAACGCATGGGTCATATAAAGCTTGCCTGCCCTGTGGCTCATATATGGTTTTTAAAGAGTCTTCCAAGCCGGATAGGGACGATTTTGGATATAGGGCTTAGAGATCTGGAGAAGGTCCTTTATTTTGAAAATTATATCGTAACTGACCCGGGAGAAGCAGAAGGCTTGGAGGTCGGGGATCTTCTGACTGAGAAGGAATATCGGGAAGCAAGAAGGGAGTTTGGTTCCCGCTTTGAAGCAGGTATGGGAGCTGAGACCGTAAGAAAGATGCTGGAGGCGATAGAGCTTGAAAAACTTCATGAAGAGCTCTTAGGTCAGCTTAAAGATATTACCTCAGAGGCAAAAAAGAAAAAGCTTATAAAGCGCATTAAGGTTGTAAGAAGCTTTATCAACAGTGGCAATCGCCCCGAATGGATGATCCTTACAGTGATACCTGTGATACCGCCGGATCTGAGGCCGCTTGTGCCTCTTGATGGCGGCAGGTTTGCAACAAGCGATCTGAATGATCTCTACAGGAGGGTTATTAACAGGAATAACAGGCTTAAGAGGCTTATAGAGCTTAATTCTCCCGATATAATTATACGCAATGAGAAGCGGATGCTACAGGAAGCGGTTGATGCGCTTTTTGATAACGGAAGGCGGGGAAGAACCATAACAGGTCCGAATAAGAGGCCGCTCAAGTCTTTAAGCAATATGCTTAAGGGGAAAACGGGAAGATTCCGGCAGAACCTCCTTGGTAAGAGGGTCGACTATTCCGGCCGGTCAGTCATTGTAATAGGTCCAGAACTAAGGCTTCATCAGTGTGGCCTTCCTAAAAAGATGGCTTTAGAGCTGTTTAAGCCGTTTATATACAACAAGCTCGAAGAGCGCGGGTATGTAACCACCATAAAGAGCGCCAAGAAGATGGTGGAAAAGGGAAAACCTGTTGTTTGGGATATTTTAGATGAAGTCATTAAGGAACATCCTGTTCTTTTGAACCGGGCTCCAACCCTTCACAGACTGGGGATTCAGGCGTTTGAGCCTCTCTTGGTGGAAGGGAAGGCTATCCAGCTCCATCCATTGGTTTGTACTGCGTTTAATGCGGATTTTGACGGCGATCAAATGGCCGTCCATGTGCCGCTTTCTGTAGAGGCTCAGGTAGAAAGCCGGGTCTTGATGATGTCAACAAACAATGTGCTTGGTCCTGCTCATGGTAAGCCTATTATTGTTCCCTCTCAAGATATAGTGCTTGGGCTTTATTATATGACGCGAGAGCGTCCCTTTGCTAAGGGAGAAGGGAAGGTATTTTCTTCTCCTGATGAGGTGAGGATAGCTTGGGAGTTAAAGCAACTATCGCTTCAGGCTGCGATAAGGTGCAGGATTGAAGGACAGATGTACAATACAACGGCTGGAAGGGTTTTGTTGTACGAGGCTCTTCCTAAGGTGCTTCCATTTGATAGATTTAACGGTTTGATGAAGAAAAAGGAGATAGCAGCCCTTATAGATGAGTCGTTTAGGAAAGCTGGAAACAAGGCCACGGTTATCTTGGCAGATCGGCTTAAGGATGTTGGATATAAATTTGCCACGTTGGCCGGCATTTCCATCGGTGTTGGGGATATGGAAATCCCTGAGACAAAGCAGAAGCTGCTTGAAGAAGCAGATAAGAAAGCTCAGGAGATAGACTCTCAGTACCAAGAAGGGTTAATTACTGCTGGAGAGCGTTACAACAAGGTGATTGATATATGGTCTGATGTTGCCGACAGGATTGCAGAAGACATGATGAGGGGGCTATCAACCCAAGAGTTTAAGGATGAAAAATCCGGTGAGGTAAAGGTTGCGCCTTCCTTTAACTCTGTTTACATGATGGCAGATTCCGGCGCTAGGGGGTCTAACCAGCAGATCAGACAGCTTGCCGGGATGAGGGGATTAATGGCTAGGCCTGACGGCTCAATTATAGAAGAGCCTATCAAGGCAAATTTTAGAGAAGGCCTTACGGTACTTCAATACTTTGTTTCAACACACGGCGCGCGGAAAGGTTTAGCAGATACTGCGCTTAAAACTGCTAATTCAGGTTATCTCACCCGGCGTTTGGTTGATGTTGCTCAGGATGTGATTGTTACTGAGTATGATTGCGGAACGGCTGAAGGAGTTGAAGTAACAGCTCTTACTGAGGGCGGTGAGGAGATAGAATCTTTAGCCAACCGTATCTTGGGCAGGGTAGCCTTAGAAGATGTAACGGATCCAATTACCAACGAGGTGCTTGTGCGCCGGAATGAAGAGATAGATGAGGAAAAATGCGCAATTATCACGGAAGCAGGCCTTGACAGCGTCCTTATTCGGTCGGTTTTAACGTGCGATTCAAAG
Source organism: Candidatus Dadabacteria bacterium (assembly GCA_003694225.1). Classification (GTDB taxonomy): domain Bacteria; phylum Bdellovibrionota_C; class UBA2361; order UBA2361; family J135; genus J135. Next base: position 1,186 of record RFKT01000099.1, on the reverse strand, counting down.
AGGGGAGTGTGCTGTTTGTGTTATGGAAGGGATCTTGCGAGAGGCCATCTTGTTAACATTGGAGAGGCTGTAGGTGTTGTTGCAGCACAGTCTATCGGCGAGCCCGGAACGCAGCTTACGATGAGAACCTTCCACATCGGTGGAGCTGTAACAGGGCGCGCTGAGCAAACCTCCCTTGAAGCTAGGTTCCCAGGGGTAATTAAGTTTGAGAATGCAAAGCTTGTTTCAAGGAAGGATGGCACGCAGGTGGTTATGAGCCGAAAGGCTGAGGTGGTTGTCATCGACCCCGTTGATCAGCGTGAAAGGGAAAGGCATCCCTTGGTCTATGGCGCTCGGTTAAGAGTCAAGGAGGGAGAAGAGGTAAACGCAGATCAAATGATAGCCGAATGGGATCCTTTTACTATACCGATTCTTTCGGACATTGCAGGAAGAGTAGAATGGCAGGACATAAATGAGCTTACGATGGAGGAGAAGACTGACGAGAGAACCGGATTTGTGGAGAATGAGATAGTTGAGGCCAAAGACAAGGCTGCAGATCTGAAGCCTCGTATAGTAATCCACGGAGAAGACGGGCAGACAAGGGTGTATAATCTTCCGGTGGGAGTTAGGATTGCCGTTGAGCACAATGCTGACATAGATGCAGGGGATGTAATAGCAAAGAGAGAGCGTGAGACCACAAAAACAAAGGATATTACAGGCGGCTTGCCCCGGGTGGTTGAGCTTTTTGAGGCTAGGAAGCCCAAGGATCCTTCCATCGTAGCCGATGTTGACGGTGTGGTAAGCTTTGGTGAGGATCAGAGAGGTAAGAGGAAGATAATAGTTACTCCGGAATATGGGGAACCTGTTGAGTACCTCATATCTAAGACAAAGCATGTTGCTGTTCAAGAGGGCGATGAGGTAAAGGCCGGAGAAGCGCTTACCGATGGAGCCAGCAATCCGCACGATATATTGCGTATAGAGGGACTTCAATCCCTCGCCGCATTCTTAGTAAATGAGATCCAGGAGATATACCGTTTGCAGGGTGTTAGGATCAATGATAAGCATATGGAGGTTATAGTTAGGCAGATGCTAAAGAGGGTTGTTATAACGGATCCTGGAGACAGCGATTTTCTAATAGGTGATCATGTAGAAAGATGGAAGGTTCATGCTAAAAACCAGGAGATATTGAGCAAAAAAGGAAAGCCAG
>RFKT01000098.1 GCA_003694225.1 Candidatus Dadabacteria bacterium | reverse complement strand
TCATTGAAGGCGGCAAAGCGATCTCCAAGGTTTCTAGGCTCGAACATTTCATCCCCTATTTCACTATCGGTCCTAGCTCCCGAAGATAGGTGGGATGATCCAGTTTCCGGTGTTGGGTCTCTCATATATTATTTTCATTTTACTATATGCTGAGATATTATCACATTTATTCTGTAAAAAGTTTTGTAACTTCTCAATAAGTTGAAGAAAACTGGAAGTGCGATTGTACTCGTTCGGCATCGAAGAGGAGAGAATGTATTGCTTGGGAACGCGGGCGTCCTCGCCCGACACGCAAATAGGAGGCGTTACCCAAAGGTAAGGTAATGCGCATATCTTAAAAACGCGTATACGCAAATCTAATAGCGCGATTATGCTCGCCCGACCTGAGTCAGTTTACATATTGCCTATCTGTAATAAGCACACCCTCAACTTATTGAGAAGCTACAAAGGTTTTAATTAACCTATTTAAAGTATCCGAAATTGAGCCAAACGCCCTTATTATGCCCATGTTGCTCTAAGTATACCTTAAAAATGTTAAAACTTTCATATGTCTCAAGGAGTGCTTAGTATAGATGCCTCGGTATCGCCAGCAAAGATAGTAGTCGCCAACATAGATGGGCGTGAGGTAGAGGTTTTAGAAACCCATGAACTGGATCTAGGCTTTATCTTCGAAGAAGACCTAGGGGAGGAGTCTCACCATGTAGATGAAGATCTCCAAGGTGAAGATGAATCTATACCTTCAAAGCAAACTCCGCTTAGTGAGCTTTTAGAGAAAATATCTACTCCTTGGTACAATTCGGTTCTTGTGATTCCAGATAAAGGATGTGTCAATCTCGATATAGAGCTGCCTTTCACTGAACGAAAAAAAAAATAGAAAAGATCTTGTCCCTTGAGATACAAGATGTAGTTCCCTTTTCGGTAGATGAATTCTTGACCGATTATCGGGTAGTCTCATCCAACGGTAGTGGCACCGCAAAGGTTTTTGTTTCAATGCTTCCTGCGCAGTATATTAAACGGATCTTGAAAGCTTTACAAGCGTCAGGGGTAGATCCTATATGTGTTTCCAACCCACCTTCCGTACTAGCGGCCGCCTACAACTTGGCGCCCAATTATTTTAAGCCAAACTCAGCTATCGTATGGGCTGATAACGGCGTTTATTCTATTTTGGTCACATTTGGCGGTGAGTCTAAATACGCAAAGACAATTGATCCTGAAGTTTGAGTTGCAAATCTAAAACCCTCTTCGAATCCCGAGGCAAAAATCCGAAACATTATGCATAATCTTAAACTAGTAATTGCAGCTTCAGAAAAAAAAATATGGCGAAACCTTGGATGCCGTTTATCTTTTTGGAGACTCTCTGCCACACAAAGAACTCCAAGATCTTCTAGGGAGACGAGTCGAAAAGGTAGAGGTAAGAGAATTAGTGAAAGACAGCAATGAGCCAAACTCCCTAGCTAGCTTAGCGGCCTTTTATGGCCAAGATGCTCCTGCGCGACTCCTTACGAATTTTCGAACAGGAGATCTCGCTTACAGGCCCCGCTTTCGTGAGCTTCTAAACGGGCTACGATCACTAGCGTTATATGCAATTATGGTTTTTGTCGCTGTGGGCATCTACCTTGGCACCTCTTATTATATAACCCAAAGTAGGATAAATAGCTTAAAGCAAGAGATTCATAAAGAGATAACTAAATATATTCCTGCTATCACTCCCATTGATGGCGAAGAACTTAATCAAATAAGAAAAGAAATTGCCAAAGTGCAAAAGCAGCTTGAAAAGCTAGGCTCGCTCTCCCAGCTCTCCTCTTTGGATATCTTCCTAGAGCTCTCGAAAGATCTTCCAAAAGGAAACGACTTTGAGATTTACAAGCTTGAGATTAAGGGAAATAAAATTACTGTTAAGGGAAATGCTGATAGGTATTCGACTATAGACAGAATTGAAGATGCATTAAAAAAGAAAAGGAATATTTACTGCAAGGTTGATGTTAGAACAGATAATATTATAACACGAACAAACCAGTTTGAGTTGATATTAGAGATTTGCTAACAAGTTAGATGAAATGGATCAAGATAAAGCTAATTTTAGGGCGGAAATTAAAAGATACTTAGAAAAGCTCTCTTTACGAGAAAAAGCGCTGATAGCTGTAGGTGCTTTCGTTCTCGGCATTCTTGGTCTGTATGCCTTATATCAGCCGATTCATCGGGCTTTTGACAGGCAAGAGCGCATGGTTATGAAATTATCCTCGGATGCAAAAGATATTAGGCTCGCCCTAACTCAGTACTTAACCTTAAAACAACGGCTAGGCTGTACTGAGCGCAAATTTAAAAGGGCTAACCTATCGGCTAGAATTCGGACGCACCTTGAGAAGGTTTTAGAAAATGAAGGGAAAATACCTACTGGTCAATACAACATAAAAAGAAATGCAAAAAGGCTTTTAGGAGAGGAATTCGAGCTTAGCCCTTATACTATAAAATTTGATACCACAAGCCTAAAAGATCTAGTCTCTCTTTTGCAAACTATCTTCGACGGTTCGAAGCCTTTGCTTATAACAAGATTAGATATCCAAAAAAGCAGGCGCTCTGATAAATTAAGCGTTACAATAGATGTAACTAGCATAAGAAAGGTGAAAAGCAGAGCTTTGGACGAAAATACTGAATCAGCTTAAGATCTAAAACTTGATCCTTTCTGGTGATTGTTATTTGACAGTAAAAAAAAGAGGGCGCTGCCGCAATGAAAACTAAGGTGTTTTTGGTCCTGCTAGATTTGGCAGTTGGATTTCCTATTTTATTTTCTGAGAGTTTAGGAGAGGCCGTTTCGAGATTGCTTACAAAAGAGGCTTCCCGCTTCGGCATATTAGTTTCCTTTGTGTCGCCCAAGTTAAATATTTTATCTTTTAAATCCAAAAAGATATCTTTTTTCGCCACCAAAAAAGTCCCTTTGGGCTTGAGATTGAAAATGTGCGGCTGGCGTTTAAATTAGGAGCTCTCTCGGCTTTAAAGATAAAAGCAAAGCTTATTGCAAAATTGTATGGTGGAAATCTATTTTTGGAGCTTGAGGGAAGAGAGCTATTTTCAACACTTAAAGCATCCGCCAGTATTCATATGAGGCAAAACTTGAAAACTACCCTCTACTTGGCGGCTTTGGGGTTCATGGGGCGTTTAATGTTACAAATTGTGCTTTTAGCCTAAGGCTTCATAGTAATGAGCTTTTTGGTGAGTGTTTCTTTTCTCTAAATGATGCTTACAAAAGTGGCGAGACCCGTATCCCCCCATATCTCGCAAAAAAAGAGATTGTAGTACCGCCCTTTGATAACTTAAAGGTTACTGGCAAAGCTTTGGCTAGTGGCCTAGAAATTGAGGTTCCTAATTTAGAACTCATCTCTTCATTAGGCAATGCTAAAGGAAGGCTGGATTTACGGCTTGATAAACGCTTGTATCCTACAGAGCTACTAATTGAGACCACCATCTCCCTTACAGCGGAAGGGAAACACTATCTTGGGGACAGGTGGTCACTATATGAAAACACCCCTTATGTTAAAAAGGTTATCTTTAGGTAAAGGAAAAGTAGGAGTGTAGGTACTGTCCCTACTTTTCTCTAGGCTCTCTTTTTAGATGCGATTTCGCTGTTACGTCAGGCAGGAGGATGCGTCTTCCTGCCTCCACTTTGTATATCGACTCACGGCGATTAAGTGAACGCTGCGGTCCGAAATCAGCTAAAAGAGCAGCATACAGCGACTGACTTGGTGTTTTCCTTTTGTAAACTTCAACGATCTTTTTTAACGCATAATACCCGCATGAAGAAACACCGATATCACGGGGGGCCTCACCGAAGTGCTCTTTATATTTTTGGATAAAACTCTGCTCGTTA
>RFKT01000001.1 GCA_003694225.1 Candidatus Dadabacteria bacterium | reverse complement strand
GGTATATATCCTCTATCGCTTCGCTATCGCCTAAGAAATTATTTAGCCGTTTGATAATGACTTCCTTTCTAAATGTTAGCTCCTGAGCCCAGATGGAATCTCTAACTGAGAGGACAAGGGTTTTGTTCCTTACACTGTGAGGGGTAGCTACCTTTGCTATCGCTTTTCCTACGATCTCTTCCCAGTGAAGGACAAAGGTATAATTTGCTATCTTTTCTTGAAGACCGTACTTCTTTAGTACACTGTCAAGAATACCCGATATCTCCCTCGGTTTGCGGGATCTTATGTGAAAAGATTTTGCTGATGTCCGCGAACTGCTCATTTATCACCTTCAAAGAGAAATATAAGCTCATTTGGCCTTGCCATACCAAGCCTTTCACGAGCTACCTTTTCAAGGGCTCTAGGGTCATTTTGAATATTGTATATCTCCCGACGAAGTTTCATCACATCTTTTTTGAGCTTGGCATTATATGCACGCCTTTTCTCTAAGGCATCCCTTAAAAGCTCAAGCTTTTGGAGGCCCTCCTTGCCCGCGATAAAGTGTGCCGTTGCCAAAAGCCCAATGCTCAGGACAACGAGCGCAATAACTCTCTTCATGGCTTAAATATATAACCTTTTTTTGATTTTATCCACAATCTATTTTGACATTTTGTCGTTGTAACCTAAAATGTTGCGGGCTTTATAGTGAGATTACTAAACAGCTTGTTATGAAATAACCTACTTTTGTACATAAGACTAATGTGCATAGGACTAAAAAATCCCTTTTAATGAAGGAGAGAGATATGGGTGACTCAAAGATAAGTGACATAACCGCGCTCGAATGCCTCGACTCTAGGGGAAATCCTACTGTGTGGGTAGAGGTAACTTTGGAATCAGGGATTAAAGGAAACGCTAAGATACCCTCAGGCGCTTCAACCGGAGAGAGAGAGGCCTGCGAGCTTAGAGATGGAGACCCGTCAAGATACGGAGGAAAGGGGGTTAAAAAGGCAGTTTCAAATATAATTAATGAGATCTTGCCCGCTGTGCGTGGAATGGATGCTGCAGAGCAGGAGCTTTTAGATAAGAGGTTGATAGAGCTTGATGGCACTGAGAATAAAAGCAGGCTTGGAGCAAACTCTATTCTTGGCGTAAGCCTTGCATCCGCTTGGGCTGCGGCTAAGGCTAGATCCCTTCCCCTTTACAGGCATCTTGGAGGAGACTTAGCTACCCTTCTCCCTGTGCCTATGATAAACGTAATTAATGGTGGCGCCCATGCTGACAACTCTCTCGATTTCCAAGAATTTATGTTGGTGCCCCACGGGTTTTCAACCTTTTCTGATGCGATAAGAGCGGGGGCCGAGATCTTCCACAACTTAAAGAAGATACTTAAGGGAAAAAATCTCGCTACAGGCGTTGGGGATGAAGGCGGTTTCGCTCCGAACTTTAACTCTCTAAGAGAGGCTATGGATTGCCTTATGGAATCAATAGAGGGTGCAGGATATAAAGCGGGAGATCAGGTATCCCTTGCTCTCGATGTTGCCGCAAGTGAATTCTATGAGAGAGATACCGGTGCGTATGTATTGAAAAAGAGCGGCGGCGGGACTCTCTCTTCGGATGACTTAATAGGAATGTATGAGGAGTGGATCGGAGAGTATCCGATAGTAAGCATTGAAGACGGACTGGATCAGAACGATTGGGACGGATGGAAGCGGCTTACAGAAACCCTTGGAGGCAGGGTGCAGCTTGTAGGAGATGATATATTCGTGACGAATCCTTCAATTTTGCAGAGAGGAATAGATGAAAAAGTCGCAAACAGCATTCTTATCAAGCTTAATCAGATAGGCACAGTGTCTGAAACCTTGCAAACTATTCGAAAAGCCCAAGATAACGGCTACACCGTTGTTATCTCCCATAGATCCGGAGAGACAGAGGATTTCTCTATAGCTGATCTGGCTGTGGCTGTAAGAAGCGGCCAGATCAAAACGGGCTCTATGTGCCGGAGTGAGAGGATTGCCAAGTATAACAGGCTCCTCTGGATTGAGCGCCAGTTGGGCGGCACGGCGGAAATTACAGATCCGTTTGGTGGCTGATTGGCATTTTGCTCCGTTGTAGATTAGTCTTAGCATATGGCAGCGCATAATAAGCTTTTAGCGCTTCTATGCTCGGTACTCAGCGGTGTATCTATAGCGTTGGCGTTTATCTATCCTCTGACATATTGGTCGGCTGTTTTGGGGTTTGCATCCGCATATTTATTGATACATATGGCTTACCTCTCAGAGGGGTCTTATGTTCTTTCCTATCTGGCGGGAATTGTCGCATATGCAACCGGGGTTTATTGGCTTGTTGATACGATATCTATATTCGGGAATTTCCCATATAAGTTATCTCTCTTTTTGTACTGTTTGTATGTACTACTTGACGCGTCAGAGTTTTTATTCTTTGCGTTTTTTTACAGAAATTTGAGGCCTGCGATCAAGGCCTTCCCGTTTTTGGCCTCTGTGTCGTTCGTTCTTACTGAGCTTACTACCTTTAGGATCTTTCCGTGGCAGTATGCCCATTCGCAGGCAAAAGTGTTGCCGCTCATCCAATTTGCGGATGTTGCTGGTGCGCTTGGGGTTACCTTTGTTGTGTTTTTTGCTGCCGAAATCCTCCATAGCATAGTTATAGAACGTAAATTGCGGCTGGCGCATGCGGTGGGGCTTCTGTTTATAGGGTGTGTGCTCGGATACGGTGTGCTTAGAGTAGATTGCTTTCAGGATGGGAAGTATCCCACAGCAAAGGTGGCGCTTATACAGGGCAATATTTCTATACCTGAGAAATATAACAGGTATAGGT
>RFKT01000097.1 GCA_003694225.1 Candidatus Dadabacteria bacterium | reverse complement strand
GTCTCTAAAGACTCTATTAATACCTTAAGGGAATTTTTCTCTTTTGATGGGTGGCTGCAGAGCGCCTTCCCAAGTGAGCGTTTTTGGTTCTCTGTAAAGGATCGAGTGAAATAACGGGAGAGTTTTTTTAATGTGCTTTCAGAAAGCCTGTTAAAACCTGTTTCAAGATCCAGTACCGCCATTGTTGAATAATGGCTTTCTGGGTTTGTCTTAAAATGATGCCTTAGATCCCCGTGTTTACTAGCGGACTTAACACGGGATAAAGATATCCCATTGCTCTCTCTGAGGCGTTCTATCACACCCGGCATATTAGGCTTATATGAGGTACCTAGAGGCATCTTTCACATTTTGTGATTGAAAATTAAATCGCAGGTTGGATGGATTTGGAGATAGAACCTATGTAAGAACTGCTCTCGGGTGGTGGCGCTATTAGGATAAAATTTTTAGGGTTTTAGTGTCTCTATTCTGTATCAAAAATGTAAAAAATTTGTAAAATAGCCTCAAAGACAGCCATTTCTTATAAAAGATCGCACCTACTTGCTCTACCATTCATCACAACTTCGGAATCCAGCTCTAGGTTTTCTTCTCTTTGGTTCTTCCCGTAATAGGTTCTTCTTACTGCTGTTGGTGGATTTTTTGCCAATAACTAAAGAAGTATCAGAAGAGGGAAAGATGGCCGAGTTAAACCAGTCAATTCATGAGGCAAATCCATGTGGGTTTCCGCCTGATATGAATCTTCCATCTGAATTTAGGAAACTAGACACAGCTTTGTATTCACCTAGCTGGTCTATTGAACTTGTTACAACGGAGGAGGATCTTAAAAGGGCTGCAAATAGCCTTAGAGGGAGGGAGGTAATATCACTCGATACAGAAACCTATGACTATCGTATAGGAAAGGAAAAGCTCGGATTGGTTCAGATAGGAGATCCGGATTCCCAAACTGTTTTTATCATAGATCCTTTGGCGGTGGGGTCACTTGAACCGTTGAGGGATGTGCTGGAGAGCGTTAACACTAAGGTAGTGGCGCATAATATAGCCTTTGAAGAAAGACAGTTTAGGCGCGAAGGGATAAGGATAGAAAATGGAGTGGATACCCTTGAAATGGCACGGAGGCTTAGGCCTGATATGCCTCGCCACACCCTTAAGGCGTGCTGCAAACATATTTTGGGCATTGAAATAAGCAAAGAAGAGCAGGAAAGCGAGTGGGGAGAGAGGCCTTTAAGAGAAAGGCAGCTTGTCTATGCCGCTTTAGATGCGGAGCTTTGTTATATCCTTTATGAGAAGTTACGGGAGATCGAAGAGGAGAGCTTGGTAGATCTTAGCGGAATGAATGTAGAAGATCTTATGGCCTTGCTCAATGAAACTGTGAAGGAAAGGCTTCAGTTAACAAGGGATATTGCGGATAGAGTTGCCGCACTTCAGGAGCGAGAGAGAAGAGTTGTTGAAGAGATAAAAAAAGCGCTTTTAGAAGGAGGAGCAGAAGAATATAGGGGAGAACTTGGATATGCGGGAGTAAAAGAGGTTCAAAAAACAGCCGTAGATGCAGATCTCTTAAGGCGGGAATTTCCTGAGATTGCGGAGGAGGCGATAGAAGAGAAAGTAGAGAAAAAGAGGCTTTTGGCGTTGTTTAAAAAATACGGCATCCCTCCTACTTTGATTAAGAAGGTTCTAAGAGATAAAGGGAGTTATAAGAGGGTTACTGTTCTTCCCGATCCTTAGGATAGCGGTTTTTTTGTTGTATTTTTTTAGCGGCAGATAAGAGCTTTTTATAGTGGTCTAAGCCAAATATATCAGGTCTTAGCCTTGAAAGCCTTACTAAAAGCTTTTCCTCATCAAATCTAAGCTTATAAATCTTTGGGGAAGGGACATTTTTGTGAAAGAAATAAAAATAACGCTTTTGACGAGGAGGAAAGGGAGTTGCTCTCAGGTTTGCTCCATAACAGCTATTGCATTTAGAGCCTACAAGAATTTCAATAGTGGGCCTTAGATCTATCAATTCACTTTTATTTAAGGAGAATTTAAGATTTCCTTTTTCTTTCGGAGGTTTTAACATTAAAAAGGCCATCACCCTTGCGTTAAGCTGGTTGCGTGTCCACCTGCTTTTATTGTTGTTGTAGTATCTAATCCTTTCTGGGTGCTCCTTTCTCATTTTTATTGCGCTTCCAATGATTGCGTTTCCTTTCTTCCAGATATATCCCTTATGCCCATGGCCTGTGTCTGCGTGGATAACTATAATAGAAGAGTCGTATCTGCCAAGCTCTTTAAGTTTTAGCAAAAACCGCTCAACCAAGCTAAAGGCGCATTCTACCTGTCCGTAATAGGACTTTGTCGCGCTCTGCCAGAGATCTTTTCTGTAGGTGCAGTTTTTATCGAATATATATGGGCCGTGAGGGATTACTGCATGGGCATAGAGATATTGCCCATGGGGGGGGCGGGAAGCTTCATTTTTGGTTATCTCCTTTAACATAAGGACGGAGCTGTAAGGTTCTCTGCCTGATGCAACTGAATCGGGGAAAGATACCTTAGAGTTTAAGGCATTGAGAACCTTTAGCCCAAGCTTGTCTCCATAACGAAGAGCTTCAGTAGTTAGGAAGTTGGGCATAATTCTAGCAAACCATAGGCGAACAAAGTCTCTGTAATATAAAGTGGCAATCGCCTTTTCTCTGCTTAGCACTGAATCAAGTGAGTAAAAATGAGATAGATATCTGTTATCCCATGATGCTCTAGGGGTATAGGCAGTGATCTCATAGCCGAGCCCAGATAAATCCTTCCAGAGTCCTTTTTCTTTGTAGGAATGCTTCCACTGTGAAAGTGTGACTCCTGATGTTTCAGAGTAAAGCGTACCTGTTATATAGCTCGGAAAAGATGCGGCTGTGTATAGATAATTTGATATATTTAAGGGATAGGCGGTAAATCCATTAAAAAAAGCTTCTTTCTTTTTGTTTGAAAGGTATAAGAGCGCTGCATCTGACTGTAGTTCATCAAGTACAATATGATAAATATTAGGAAGGGTTGAATTGGGCGTTGAAGACATATGCCTTTCAATTTCATCTTTGCCTTTGAAGGCGATTATTAATCCATAGCACAAGGTTATTATTGAGATCGCCAGCGAAAGAGTCTTGAGAGGAAAGATAATGTGCTCTTTTAGTTTTAAGGCGGCTAGCGCAATAAGAATAAATATAAGGGCTTCAATTGCTGTATATGATATAGGCTCTTCACTAAAAAGAGCCCTTCCATCAAGCTCTGTAATCTGCACAGGGGCGTATATATCAGCAAGCAGGATATAGAGTCCGCATAACCCAACAAGAATGCTCCCAAAGTATGTTATTTTTGGCGTGATGGAGTGGAGGGCTTTTGTGAGGAGAGTAAGGAGTAGTGCAAGCACAAAGCCTAAAGCGCCAATAAGAAAGGGCAATACCGTTTGATATCCCCACTCGTCTCGCTGAGGGTAGTATAGCTCAAAAGGAATTAAGAAGAACACTGCAAAGAGAGCCAGAGCTATAAATAAGAGGCAATCTAAAAAAGGATAGCTTTTCATAGTAAGGAGAAGCTACTTATGGGAGGGCGGTTCGTCAAGAGATAAGCAGTGAAGAATAATCAGATGCTCCTATCTCCAGATAGTTTCAGAGTCAGACAGGTCAACCCAGTGAGAGGCTGATTTTAATATATCACCCGAAGCGATATGCCCAAAATCCGCGGTTAGCGTTTCTATTCCCATGTGTTTGGCAAGGGATATCGCATAGGCAAGATCTCTAGATGGGCATACCGCAACTGCTATTCTCTTTATAGGGGAGGAGTCAACGACGTGGGTCGGATCTTCTTTTTGTGAATGGGG
>RFKT01000015.1 GCA_003694225.1 Candidatus Dadabacteria bacterium | reverse complement strand
GTTTGATTCAGATGGATTGCCTCTTTACCCAAGAGAAGAGATCCATAAGTTGTTTAGCGTTGACGCTCGTAAAAAAAGTTTAACGGAAGAAAATGATCAAGTAGAAGAAGACAGCATTATCGGAGGAGGCGCCGTGTGCGATGTCGTCGAGGAGTCTAAAAGACATATAGCGCAAAATGCCGTTAAAGCTAAAACACATATTGGGAAGGACAGAAGGCGCGCTCATCTAAAGGTTGTTCCTGATGCTGATATCCATGGGGATATGCATGATGAGGAAGATTCTCTTTACAAAGAAAAGGCATCGTACCAGGATCGCAACCAGATATCTCATCTGAAAAATACCATAAACCTATTAGAGAATATAGTTGCCCTCAAAGATGACGAGATTAAGAGCCTAAAAGCACAAAACGAGTGGCTTCAAACCAGAATAGAAAGGATGGAAGAGCGTGCTAATAGAGAACAGGTTCTGCTTTTGGCTGAGTCAGAAACAGTAAGAAAACTTATATGGGAGAAGAAGAGGTCTCCCCTCCGGGCAGCACTTGAGTGGATGGGTTTGGTGCCGCAGACGCCAAATAGAAATAATAATAGGTAGAGCAGGCTGCTGAAACAATCCTCTGTTAGATGATCTAGCTCACACAATAAATGCCTCCAATCTTGTGTAATGCAAGGACAGTAGCGTAGGATATCGCCTAACGAACAGTTGGTTTTGGATAAAGTGAACGCAAGAAGAAAAATAATTGCTTGGTGGCTTATTACTGTAGCTATATTGGTTGCCTTAATGATAGTACTTGGGGGCGCTACACGCCTGACAAGATCCGGCCTTTCCATGGTGGACTGGAAGCCGCTGAGCCGTTTTCTTCCGCCACTTAGCCACTCTGAATGGGTTAAGGAGTTTGAAAGATATAAGCGATTTCCAGAGTATAAGCTTATACACAAGCATTTTACCTTAGCTGATTTTAAGAAGATTTACGCGTTTGAGTTCAGCCATAGAGCCTTGGGGAGGCTTATAGGCATAGTATACGGCGCGCCTTTTTTGATCTTTAGCGTTATGGGATGGTTTTCTTTAAGGGAGATTTTTAAATACGGATTTGGATTCCTCTTGGGGGCATTTCAAGGCATTGTTGGGTGGTATATGGTAAAGAGTGGTTTGTCCTCCATTCCATCTGTCAGCCACTACAGGCTCGCTTTCCACCTTTTTATGGCATTTGTGTTGTTGGGATATCTCTTGTGGATTATTGCGGATGAACTTAGAGTTCCACCTTATGCCGGGAAGCGGCGCAAAGTTGTTAGAGGCCTTGTCTATGCGCTTATGGCTGTTTTATTGGTGCAGCTTGTTTTTGGAGCTTTTGTAGCGGGGAAAAGGGCAGGGTTTGTTTATAACACATTTCCACTTATGAACGGGCGCCTTATACCTGATGAGTTGTTCTTGCTTAAGCCGGCTTATATGAATTTTTTGGAAAACGGGGTGACAATACAATTTGTCCACAGAGCCATAGCTTTTTTAATGGCTCTTATAATAGCTTTAATTGTCCTTGTGGTTCCGTATAGAAGCCTTTCCAATAAACTTAAAGCGCTCTATCTTTTACTCCCCGCAGTGTTTGTTGTGCAATTTATTTTGGGAGTAAGCGTAATACTCTATCAAGTGCCGTTAGGGTTTGCCTTGGCGCATCAGTTTGGAGCTGAAGCATTGTTTTCAGTGGTTGTTATTGTTTCCTATACGCTCAGTAAGAGAGCAAGCAGTAAGAGAGCAAGGCATACAGGGGCTAACACTTTGATTTAACTTGCTTGGTTATGCTTTTTGTTTTCAGAACAGCTTTTTTTGTATATAACTGATAGCCATGAATACAGCGATAAAGCGGGCATTTGACAAGGCTTCCCTGCAGACTACATGTGCTTCCCTTATCTCACTTGTTAAACCTCGTATCCTGTTTATGGTTGTGTTGACCGCCACTTTGGGATTTCTCCTCAGTTGCGATGGGAAAGATTTGCCTCTTTTGTTACTTGGATACTTATGTGTAGGCACTGCTATGGCGTGTGCAGGCTCCAATATGCTTAATTGCTACATTGAGCGGGAATACGATGCTCGAATGGAAAGGACTAAAAATCGCCCCTTGGTGACAGGAGCTGTAGCGCCTGAGACAGCGCTCTTTTTAGGAGAGGTCTTGGTGCTTGGGGGAGTAGTTTTGCTTGTAGTCAAGGTAAGCCTCTTGGTAGGCTTTTTGAGCCTTCTAAGCTCTTTCGTCTATGTCCTTGTTTATACCCCGCTTAAGCGGAGAACATGGCTTAACACCATGATAGGAGCCATACCAGGGGCTTTGCCTCCACTTGCAGGATGGCTTGCTGCAGGAGGAGAGATGAATCTCTGCGCAATAGCATTGTTTCTTCTCCTCTTTACATGGCAGCAGCCGCACTTTTTTGCCATAGCATATATGTACAAGGAAGACTACAAAAAGGCGGGGTTTAAGATGCTTCCAGTTGTGGATCCAGACGGACGAGCCACCCTTGTTCAGTCAGTGCTTTTTTCAGTAGCTCTTTTCATAGTGTCGCTGGCAATAGGAGCGTATGCCTCGCTAGGAATGATATATCTTATGGGCGCTACCGTGCTTGGATTTATGATGATACAGAGGTCATTTGCGTTAGGGAGAACTCCCGAATATGCCGATGCAAAGAGGCTTTTGAGGACCAGCGTTCTCTATCTTCCCGCGTATTTTATGGTTGTTATGGCCGATTTTATTGTGTAGTTCGCCTTGGTATACCGTATAATTAATATTGATTATGCTTTCTTTTCCCCTTAAAAGCCTAGTTAAGCCTTATTCCTTCTTTTGCGTTGGAAGTTTGCCATTTGCCCAAGCCGAGAGGGCATGCGAGTTTGTTCTTTCTCATGAAAGCATCCTCCCTTTTTGGCCGGAACTTCCAAAGGCATCACCACATCAGTTTATGCTTTCAAGAAGCGAGAGAGCTTCTGAGCCGGGATGGAGAGGTTATACCAAGGAGGAGGCCTCCGGTTTTTTTGAGTTTGTCGGTAAGATGGAAACACTGCCTGTTTTAAAGTGCCAACTTATGGGGCCGGTTTCATACCTTAAATATTCCTCAGATAATGTTATTTTCTCCTCTGAACTGTTTCAACGTGCCGTACAGATAGCGTGGAGACAGATGCATTGGCAAAGACAGCAAATTCCGATGAATACCTGCATAATCTTTGTATTGGATGAGCCTGTTATCGGAAATGACGCTTATTGGCACAGAGACGAAGTTTTTGAAGGATACTCGTATCTATATGCCCGTATTTCAGAACTCAATTCATATATTGGCGTTCATATATGCGGGAAGCTTAGTGAAAAGGTATTTGACCTGCCTGTTCAGTTGATTTCCTACACCCATAATGATCTTTGTGAAACTTCATTGCAGAGTAGACTTAAGAGATTTCTTTCCGATGGAGGTATCATTGCTCCCGGCTTTGTTCCTGGAGTCCCCCCTGAAGGCGCTGATATGGAGGCTTTGGTGCAAAAGGGAAGGGATGAATATGAGCGTTTAAAGGAGGCCTTTTCCCACTATGCCTCTCAACTGCTTTTTGCGGCTGATTGCGGACATTTCGGTGCGGATGAAGGTTGGCTTAAGGCCATATATGGATAGTATACTGACATTTTTATTGGAAACTGATAGATATTATGAAGAGGTTAGGTGTGTAAGGTTGAGTGTTTTGCGCGCAGTTGGCGAAAATGCCTGTTTTTGGGGGTATAGTTTTTAGGGATATAACAGTGGCGAGAATAGTTGTTACCGGCGGAGCCGGATTTATAGGGTCTCATCTGTGCGATTATCTTATAGCTAAGGGCCATGAGGTCATAGCTGTAGATAATCTCTTTACAGGTTCAAAATCAAATTTGGCGCACCTTTTTGACAACGACAGGTTTGAGTTTATTCGCCACGATGTAACCCTTCCCCTGATGTTAGAGGCTGATGAGATTTACCATTTGGCTTGCCCGGCCTCCCCTGTGCACTATCAGTACAATCCGGTAAAAACAATTAAGACAAATGTTATAGGGACTCTTAATATGCTTGGCTTAGCCAAGAGGCTTAAGGCTAAATTTTTGCTTGCTTCAACCTCTGAGGTTTATGGGGATCCTAAAGAGCATCCTCAGAAGGAGAGTTATTGGGGCAATGTAAATCCTATAGGACCCCGAAGTTGTTATGACGAAGGCAAAAGGGTTGCAGAAACCTTGACAGTAAATTACAGAGAATCAAACGATGTTGACACGGTTATAGTGAGAATCTTTAATACATTTGGACCGAGAATGCTCTTCAATGACGGCCGGGTTATCTCAAACTTTGTCCTTCAGGCGTTGCAGGGAAATCCCCTTACAATCTATGGAGATGGAAGCCAGACACGCTCTTTTTGTTATGTAAGCGATTTAGTCAAAGGGCTTGTGATGGCTATGGATAAGGAAGGCTTTCACGGTCCTGTAAACTTAGGCAATCCTGATGAGATGTCTATTAAGGATCTCTCCGAAGTGATTATTGGGCTTGTAAAGTCCTCTTCAGGTGTGGAATTTCTGCCGGGACTCCCAGATGATCCTTCCAGAAGGAAACCAGATATAACTCTTGCCAAAAAAGCCTTGGGATGGAGTCCTGCTGTTTCTCTGAAAGATGGACTTATAAAAACGATAGAAGATTTCTCACGTAGACTCAACAGCGCGCCACCTCCTTAGAGGATCTGATCTCTTCTTATAGAGATTAAAGCACTGTAAGCAAGTGTACGATTGTATGCTGTGGGGATTTGTGGCATCTTTTGTTGCGCAAGCCGGAAAGCGCCGTTGGATAATCTTATTTTTATGGCTTCTATTTGGTTGATGTTGGCATAGGATCAGGCAAGCTTTAGCGAGTATATCGTGGATACGGCTAGGATTAGGAATTTCAGCATTATTGCCCATATCGATCACGGGAAATCTACATTAGCAGATCGCATTTTGGAATATACAGGCGCTGTATCTGCAAGGGAGATGCAATCTCAGATGTTAGATAAGCTGGAATTAGAG
>RFKT01000096.1 GCA_003694225.1 Candidatus Dadabacteria bacterium | reverse complement strand
CCAAGAAGGCGTTTAATACAAAAAAGGGGAAGGCCGTGTTTCGAGGGCTTAGCAGGGGATCGTATAAGGCAACTTGCAGATGGAAGGATTCGCAGGGGACTAAAACAAAGGTGAAATCAAAGAAGGTAAAGATCTCTTAAAAGATCCGGTAAGGAGCAACTTTTTCCCAGAAACTGCTTTTCAGAGGGTGCTTAATGTAGCTTGCTTTTCTTAAAGCGAGAGATATAAGCCTCCAGCTCTTCTTTGTCTATAAAGACTTTTTCGAGCCAAAACACATCTGAATCTTCAGAGAGATCCGGACCGAGATACACAAGCTCCATCATATATCCTTTCCTACCCTTCAGAGTAGAAGGATGCACCTGGCACAATCCATTGCGAGCAAGAGCATAACTTGCTATAAGCTCGCTCATTGCGGACGGGGGCGCAAGATTAACCTCCTCCTCTTCATCTCCCCATATATCAAGCCTCTCATTGCGCTTTTCAAACCACTCTATGTCCGGGACTACACCCTCTTGGTCTGCAAATTTGAAATACTTCTCGCAAAGAGGTTCAAAACCTTCATTCCGCTCTATCATATCCTTTAGGGGCAGATTGAGAAAACCGACGGTCTCTCTCTTGTCTTCCTGACAGCAAACCTGAATCGAATTTGGATCTATCTCCTGCCCATTTTCAAATATAGAGAAGGAAATAATCCTTCCTTTTTTGTTAAGCCACCTTACTATAAGCTCTTCAACCTGAATTCCGGGCGACACTATAGCTTTGAGCTCCTTTACCAACTTTCTCCTTGCGGATGGATGGTGCATGACGGTATACATAGTCTTCCTCCAAAGAAATTTATGTTACGTTATATTATTTCGTATTTTTTTTGAAAAAGTTTCTTAAAATTTTGAATTTGTGCTAAAGATAGCCGTAATTATCTAGTAACTATTGGATAATATTAGAGGGAACTTCCATTATGAGGACAAGAGGATTGGATGAGCTCAATTTGCCGGCGATAATCATAGGGTTGATTTTGTGGTTTGCGTTTCTCGCAGAGCCGGTTTTTAGTCAGCAGGTGTACGACCCGTGGGAGAGCTATAATCGGAAAGTTTTTAGCTTCAATGAAGCAGTTGATAAAAAGGTTATGGAACCTGTAGCTCAGGCATATGCCGATCTTCTGCCAAATAAGGTAGAAAAAGGAATTGCAAACTTCTTTGAAAACTTAGGGTTCCCTGTGCAGTTTGCAAATTCACTCTTACAGCTTAAGCCGGGACAGGCTTTAACCTTTTTAGTTAGATTCGCCATAAACACCACTTTGGGGATAGGTGGTTTTATTGATACCGCCTCCGCAATAGGGTTAAAAAGCCCAGATAAAGAAGATTTTGGTTTGACTCTTGCGTCGTACTCTGTGCCACCAGGCCCATATTTTGTTCTCCCGTTTTTAGGTCCTTCAACCGTTAGGGATACTATTGGGATAGGAGTTGATTTCTTCCTTTCTCCTCCTTATCTCCTTTGGAAGAGCTCCCTTAGCGCCGGGCTGAAAGATAAGTTGATATATTCCTCTTCTGCGCTTGACTTTGTGGAAAAGCGCGCCTCTCTCCTCGATGCAGTTAGGGCTGGCAGAGAGGCATCCCTAGACTATTATCTATTTACAAGATCCGCTTATTTCCAATACAGAAAAGGGCTTCTCTATGATGGATTCCCACCGGATGAGTTTGACGATGATGATTTTGAATAACCTATTTTCCTAACACGCTGTGATTACTGAAGATATTGGGCGACTTAAGTGGAATTTAATTGCTGAAAGTGATATACATATATTCTATTTCGTTCAATAACATTATAGTGAGATAATATAATCGGTGTAATGCTAGGAGATTTCAGGGTTTTTTATGTTACAGGCTATTGAAAAGCTAATCTTGGAGTTTGCTCGGTGGTTTTACTCCCTCCCTCCTATGGCTGGGATCTTCACTTTGGGTGTAATTACTGTAGTTCTTTTGATCGTACAATTTCAGAGACAGAAAGAGACATTTGTGCCCGGTTTGTTGGCGTGTCTATTTGCGTACTTAGAGCTTTATCACTACCTCTGGCCTGACAAGGCAATAAGATATATTGATGGCGTAATTGCATCCATGAACGTGCCGGTTGATGGCAGAACGCCTGTTCCTGCAGTTGAATTTCTCTTTAATCTTGGCGTAGGGCCTTATGCGACAAGAAGTATCCTTGAAGAGTGTGTCTTTGTTGCTTTTTTAGCCTATATTGCGAGTGTGTTTTTCCACGGATTGCGGGAAACCCCAGTAGCTCCAACAGCGCAGAGAGGCGGGCTTTTGAGCATGTTTACTAATAAAAGCAGAAGGCCTAAGCGCTCTGAGCATAACGAGCTTGGCTCTGGAGACTTAGCTAACAATGAGCAGATTTCAAGATGGGTCACTCCTTCAGGGGAAGACTGTGATACCCAGCTTATGGTTGAAGAGTTGCGCGGCTCAGAGGGAGTTGCTTATAAGAAAGCTATTATTCACATTCCACGCGGTGAAAGAAACAGGCACATATTGGCTGTTGCAAAGACAGGTAGCGGTAAAACCACAAAGTTGATCTTGCCTATTCTTTACAACGATTGCATGGATCCGATCCGCTCCACTATCGTAATAGATTCTAAGCCTGAGATGTGGCGTAAGCTCGCAGGAATGACGAGGAAATACGCTCCTGAAAAGGAGATTCTCCTTTTTAATCCCCTTGATACTGCAAGAAGCCTTAGCTGGAATATACTTGAAAAAATCGAAACAGATACTGATGCCAAGCTTATTGCCAACACTATTATTCAGGCTACTGATAACCCTGCGGCGCGCCAAGACACGCCCTTCTTTAGAAACAACGCATTGGCTGTATTAAACGCGATATTTGTCGGGCTTTTAAACGATCCCGATGAAGTTCTTTTTTTTTTTTGGGTGCATCAGTTGATCCAATCGGGAAATAAAAAT
>RFKT01000095.1 GCA_003694225.1 Candidatus Dadabacteria bacterium | reverse complement strand
TTCCGGCATTTCAGTCAGGGCATCTGTTACATCTTCCGGCTCGACAGTCTCTTCAACGGTAGGCTCCAAAAGTTCAATTACAGAGAACCTCCTGCTTAGAGCGCGATCCTTTTCAAAGCTTTTCTTATAGTCTTCATAGGTGGTGCTTCCTATGCACCTGATCTTTCCCCCGGCAAGCGCAGGCTTTAAGAGATTGGCCGCATCCATGCTTCCTGTGCCGGTAGCTCCTGCACCAACTATATTGTGTATCTCATCTATAAACAGTATGGAGCCGGGCATAGAGTTTAACGCCTTTACAATAGCCCTAAGCCTCTCTTCAAACTCGCCCCTAAACTTTGTGCCAGCTATCAGCGTTCCAACCTCAAGGCAGAACAGCCTCACTCCCTTAAGCGGCTCCGGCACATCTCCGTCCGCTATCCTCTGGGCGATGCCGTGCGCCATAGCTGTCTTTCCAACCCCTGGATCCCCTAAAAAGAGGGGGTTGTTTTTCTGTCTCCTTGAAAGGATTTTAATTGCCCTTTCAATCTCACTGTCCCTACCGATAACTGGATCCAGCTCCCCAGCCTTGGCCTTTTCAGTAAGTTCTTCGGTATATTTCAAGAGCACTTTGAGCGCGCGATCTGTATTAGGAAGACTTTCTCCTTCAAGATCTATATCTTCACGGCTTTCTTCTTGAAACTCCTCAACAAGCTCCCCTTCCTCTTCCCCTTCAGATTGCACCTTCGAAATTCCATGAGAAATATACTCTGTAACATCAAGTTTTGTTATGTTTTGCTTTGACAGGAAGTAAACGGCGTGAGAATCGGTTTCGGAAAATAAGGATACAAGCACATCCTTGCTGGTAATTACATCCTTTCCTGCGGAGCTTGCATGGACAATAGAGTGTTGAAGCACCCTCTGCACAGCCGGAGTCTGTATAGGGGCTGGGCGCTCCTGAGAGTCATCATCCACTTTCTCAAGCTCAGTGTTAAAATATTCCTTGAGATCAGTGAGCAAATTGTCAATATTAGCTCCGCAATTAATAAGTATCTCCTTTACCTCATGATCAAAAAGAAGGGCATAGAGCAGATGTTCAACGCAAAAATACCTATGCTTTCTGTATGAAGCCTCCCTGACTGCGGCCTCTAAAGTAAAACTAAGGGAAGTACTAAACATCATATTAATATCTTCGCTCCTAATAAATCTCGCCCGGCACTCACTCAGGCTCCATCGTGCATCTAAGGGGAAACCCCTCTTCCCTAGCCTTCCTGTGGACAGCTTCGATCTTAGCCTCCGCTATCTCCTTAGAATATACACCGCAAAGCCCCTTGCCTTTGTGATGCACATTTAACATTATCTGCACAGCCTCAGCCGGGCTTTTGCCAAATATAGTCTCAAGGATCATTACCACAAAATCCATCGTTGTATAATCATCATTGAGCAATATCACCTTATATTTACGGGGCCTTTTTACCTTAACCCTCTCTTCCGTAACAGTGCCTGTGCCGGGTGAAGATTGTTCACTTTCCATTGGCATTATACAGGGAAATCACACCGCCTAAGTATTAATTAATGCTTATTTTTAGTATAATATAGTCTATCGGCAGATGAAATGAGCCGGGCTAACACCTTGAATTGCCTTGTATAGAGATATAGATGGTAGTAAAGAGCTTTCCCCCTGTAGAGATGGCTGATGAAAACGGGATTCTCGCCGCGGGAGGAGATCTCGACGTTGAAACCTTAATCCTGGCCTATTCAAACGGCATATTTCCGTGGCCCCATACAGGCTTCCCTCTGCTTTGGTTTGCCCCTCCCTTAAGGGCTGTACTGTTTCTGGATGAGCTTCACATATCAAAACGGCTTGCCCGTACACGGAGGAATTCCACCCTCACCTTCTCAATGAATACCGATTTTAACGGTGTGATATCTAACTGCGCCGCCTCAACTACCAGATCACAAAGGGGCACGTGGATAACCCCTGAGATGGAGGAAGCCTACTGCCGCCTTTATGAGGCTGGATACGCCTACAGTGTCGAAGCGTATAACGGCAAAAGGCTTGTAGGAGGCCTATACGGGGTGAAGATAGGAAAGTATTGGGGTGGTGAGTCTATGTTCTTTCTCGAAAGGGACGCATCAAAGCTATGTTTTTTGTATTTAATGGATCACCTAAAAAGTGAGGGAATAAAGTGGTATGACTGCCAAGTTATTAATTCCCTTACTGAAAGCTTTGGGGCGCGTGAGATCCCAAGAGACGCCTTTATGAATCTCTTAAAGAAGGCTTTAAGCTAAACGCCCTTTTTACAAAATATTTACAAAAGAATGACCATTCTATGACACCTAAATTCCCCATCTGTGCAACAAAATATCTGCCTGCCTGACTAGCAGGGCAATGTAGTTAAAAAAGGACAAAAACCACCCATTACGGTTAGAGAGCAAAACATCAAGGAGGACCTATCGATGAAAGCTGCAAAAGGAAGTGCAAAGAGACGCAAACTTGATCACGACGATCTCAC
This sequence comes from Candidatus Dadabacteria bacterium, assembly GCA_003694225.1. Lineage (GTDB taxonomy): Bacteria > Bdellovibrionota_C > UBA2361 > UBA2361 > J135 > J135. The sequence goes on along the minus strand of RFKT01000095.1, from coordinate 7,227 downwards.
CACCCTATCTGACAAAGAGCTTGTAAAGCTTATGCAAAAGGGGCGGAAGGAGGCATTTGAGATCATAGTTAAAAGGTATGAGAGCAAGGCGTATAATCTTGCTTTAAGCCTCTGTAAATGCGAGGAGGATGCAGAAGAGGTTCTTCAAGATGTATTTATCACTGTCTACACAAAGATAAAGGGATTTGAGGGAAAGTCAGCGTTTTCAAGTTGGCTTTACCGTATAACCGTCAATGCATCTTTTATGAAATTAAGGAAAAACAAGCAAAACAAGGCTACACCTGTAGAGGAGATAACCCCTGCTATGGAAAATAGTTGGGTAAACCACGAATACTGGACTCCGCCCACAACCGATTCAAAGCTTGCCAATGCTGAGCTAAAGAGGGTTTTAAGTGATGCGATAAACCGCCTTCCTGAAGAATACAGGGCTGTCTTTGTATTAAGGGACGTTGACGGCCTCTCCAACAAAGAAACAGGGGAGATACTAGGCCTTACAATTCCAGCGGTAAAATCAAGGCTTCATAGGGCACGGCTAATGCTTCAGAAAAAGCTCCATAGATACTATATGGACTTTGTAAATCCAACTCAGGTAATAGGAGTTGGGCCAAGGTACCTGCAAGGGGAAGCATAGGTGTCATCTTAGGAAGCTAAAATCGGCTTAAAAAAGTATGCTACACTCTCTTAAGCCTTCCCTATAACAGATATATAGGGGAAGCTACCTATATGCTCCACCGAGGGGGTGGCGCAAAACAATAGAGATCCCTATGGGTTAGCCTTGATTCCCTAGCACCTGCAAGCTAGAGTGTAAGATAAAGGCTGAACGATGGAGTAGGAGTAGTATTTAGAGCTTCCCGTTGTTGGTGACTAAGTTAGGAGGGTAGAGCAATGAGTAACAGGCTTGCGTTACTGTGTGGCTTTGTGGTGCTTTTTGTGTGCGGGTTCTCCACACACGCTTATTCCGATGAGAATGACTATATTGTCCCTGATTACATCGTCCCTGATGGGTATGTCCCGGAAATGTTGGCGGGAAGGATAAAGTGTGATGACCCTGACAGTGTTGCTAGGGTCCAAAGCAAAGCCCAAAGGATATGTTTTAAGATCCTCTCACTTTTTGACCAAGAGGAAGAAGTCAGGCAGGACAAGATAGCGGCAGATGAAAAAGCCCAGCAAAAATACGAATCCTCTGTCACTAAGGCTGAGCAAAGACGAGATAGAGCGGAACAAAGAGCGCTTAATAGAGAGGAAAAGACTGTAGAGCGGCTTGAAAACCAAGAGATAAAGCTTACCAAAAAGCTCGATGATATTATGGAGTGTATCAACAATCTGGGAGATATCCTCTTTGGCGGCGGGAGTTGTGACGATACAGTTAGTGTTACTGCAAAGATTAAAGCAATACAGGAGAAAAAGTCATACGCAAGGGATAAAAGAAGACTTGCTATCGATAAGGCTAACGATAAATTTGCCAGAGATATGAAAAAGGCAGAGGAAAGGCTTGCTAAAAATCTTTCAAAGAATGAGACAAAAATGCAGAAGAAGCTTAACAAACTTCACCACAAAGAGAACAAACAGCAGTCTAAGCTAAACGAGCAGAACTCTAAGCTCGCACAGTGCGATTTGCCTCCTGTTACAACAGAAAATAACTGTGAGATAGTAGAGTCCGGCTCAAGCTCGAATTAAGTATTCACACCGCAATCTCTGGAGAGGTGGGGGAGAGCAATCTCTCCCATTTTTTCTAAAAATCTAAGATCTTTTTTCCGCCCGGATAAGGCTCCTGTCTTTCAGGGTCTGCGCTTTTCATCTTTTCAACGATTGAAGCTATTGCGTTAATATCCCTCCTTAGCGCCTCAAGAGCTTCTTTGTATTTCGAATCGGAAGGGTCAAGGGTTGCAATAAGGTGAAGGTTAAGCTTCATAGAAGTAAGTGGCTGGCCTATCTTATGGCATGCAGCGCCTCCTAGCTGCTCAGCCACCTGCGCTTTTTCCGCCTTTATAATCCTTGACTGGGCATCCATAAGATCCAAATAAAGCCCCCTTATCCTTAAAAGGACAGAGAGCCTCCCTTTGAGATCATGCATCAAAAACGGCTTTGTAAGATACTCATCAGCGCCATTTTCAAGCGCTTCAAGCCTATCTCTGATCCTTTCAACAAGGTGTTTGTCCTCCTCAAGAGTGGTCAAAACCAAAATTGGAAGGAACTCCAAGGCCTTTTCCTGCTTTATCCATTTGCAGAACTCAACCCCCTCACGTCCTGCCAAAGCCAGATCAATGATAGCAAGGTCAACTTCTCCGTTTTCCACAGCGCTTTTAGCATCTTGAACTGATTTTACACACCGGAAGCGGTGCCCCATACCATTTAGCACCATGCCGATAATATCAACGCTATCCCTGTCACTATCAACAATAAGTGCGGTAAAGCGCCGTGTTCCCATAGAGAACCGCCGTTTATCTAAGCGGATTCCCGTATATAAAGCACAGCCCGGAGTTGGTTCTGCGCCTCTTCATCCCCTGAAAGCACATCCCTGATAAACTGCGCTGTTTTATCAGCCTCCTCTCCTTCAAATCCAAGGCGACTTACAACCTTAGAAGCTATGAGATCTATAGCTTCCTGCATAGTTGCAAACTCTTGGCCGAGGATAGAGTTAATCTCCTCCTTCCAAAAGGCTACCCTTTCCTGAGCTTCGTTATCAGGGGAGTCCTTTACAAAGATCTCTTCCCCCACCTTAGCGCCCTGTCCTTCCTCTATCTCTACTTTTTCTTTTGTTTTTTCCATTTTTATACACCCTCTTACGGTATCTATAATCACTTAACCCCAGCTAACGATACCTCCCCTCGGCAAGCACCTTTTTATTATGCCTTATAATCGGGTGATCTGCCAAGCTTTCCGCCTTCATAAGCTCAAATTCAGCCTCGTATGGCATCCTCCCCTTTTCAACGTGCTGAGCCAAAAAGGAGGCATAATTAGCCCTAATCCTGTAATCATCAGGATTTTCCTTTATTGCTCTCCTATACATCGTCAAAGCTTCCGAATAGTTTCCTTCTTTTTCATAGAGAAGGGCTAAATTTCCCAAGCTTCGGTGATACTCAGGGTCCTCATTGTAAGCCCTCCAAAAAAGCCTCTCAGCTTTTCTGTTCTCCCCCCTTAAATAAGCGACACTTCCAAGCCCATCTAAAGCCGCGCTAACCTTTCCAACCTCGTATGCCACAGAAAAAGCGGCTTCAGCGCGGTTTAACTCGCCAGTCCTCAGATAAGCAACTCCCCTGTCAACCAGCTTCATCGCCTTGCTAATCTCGCCCACATGAGGGCTTTCTTGAAGTGAACAACCGACAGCCGTTAGGGCTAACACTACCGATCCAACTATGCCTCTACATCTCATAACTGCTTCCTCCTATGCCGCTAAAAGTTCAACTATCTTTTCCTTCTCTTCATCCTCCAAAGCGCCAACAGTGCCTACCTCTTCAAACCTAGCTCCGGCTATCTCTTCGTGGGATATAACGCCGATTTTAACTCCGCGTGCAGCCATGCACTCCTTAAATATCCTTCTTGATGCCCTCGAAGTAAGCACAACTAAACCGCTATAACCTTTATGAGAGGTAATCTCGCTGCATATCTTTACTACTATCTCAGGGTCAAGCTCTCTGTCTTCCCTTTCAACTCCCGCAAAAAATAGATCCACAACAGGATCCAGCACTAATCCCCGAATTGTGCCGGTATTATCAGCATACTTCGCGCTTATTACCCTTCTAAGGGCAATTCTTACATCCTCTAAAAGCTCTCTTTCACTACCCGCCTTGGGGCCTTTTTCAGCAACTGCCTGCATAATTGTATTAAAGTGCCGTATGCTTATCCCCTCTTCAGCCAATAGCCTTAAGATCCCTGTCAATTGGGTCAGTGTGATTACCCCCGGAATAACAGAGGAAACAAGCTCAGGCGCTTCGGCATCAAAGTAATCTAAAAGTCTTCTTGTCATTATATCATCGATAAACTCTGTTATATTCTCCAACACCACCCTTTTGAGATCCTCTAGAAACTCCTCTAAGCTTCCCTCCCCTTCCCGTACATACACATCGATCCCCCTTAACTTAATTGCATAGAGAAGCCCCTCTCTATCTGACGCTTCAAGCACAGGAACTTGGATTGCAAGCCCTGTCTCTGAATAGATCTCCTGTTTAAACCCCTCAAAGATTGCTCTTACATTGTGAGACTCTTTCAAGGCATCGACTATTTTTTTTCCTATATCAGCCTGAAGCACAGGTATAGAGCTTGGCTTAAACTTTATTCCTTCCTCAGGCGCCGCTCCTTTATCCTCCTTTACAAAGAGCATTGAGCCGATTACGGCCGAAAGCGCCATAAACGGCAAAAACGGAAGCCCCGGCACAAGTGCAAGAGACAACGCTATCAGGGCTGTTATAAGCTGCACCTTATGCTGGCTTGTAAGCTGAGTGAAAAGGTCTGCCGCAAGAGAACTTCCCTCCTTTACATTTACTCTGGTTACAATTATGCCCGCCGCAGTGGCGTTTAAGAGAGCTGGTATCTGAGAGAGAAGGCCGTCTCCTACTGTGAGCAGTGTATACTTTCTTAGGGCTGTGGACAGATCAAGACCATCAACCAGAAGCCCCATTGACAATCCGCCTACAACGTTAATCGCAGTTATGACTAGCCCCGCTATAGAGTCTCCCTTTACAAATTTCATAGCTCCGTCCAGAGATCCGTAAAAGCGAGATTCAGCCTGAAGGGCGTCTCTTTTTTCCTTCGCCGTCTGAATATCCAACAGCCCTGCCCTTACATCCGCATCTATTGACATTTGTTTTCCCGGCAGAGCATCAAGTGTAAAACGGGCTGACACCTCAGCAACCCTTTCTGAGCCTTTCGCAATTACTATAAACTGGACAAGGGTTATAATAAGGAAAACGACAGCTCCAACTATCAGATCTCCCCTGATCACTAACTGACCGAATGCCTGCACAACCTCGCCTGCGTTTCCAGCACTGAGGATAAGCCTTGTTGTGGAGATGTTGAGCGAAAGCCTAAAGAGGGTAGTTAACAGCAGCAAAGAGGGCAAAACAGAGAGTTTCAGCGGATCTGAAATATATAGGCTGCTCATAAGGAGCAGCACAGCCATTATAAAATTTCCCACAAGGAGAAAATTAAGGACGGGCTGCGGCAGAGGCACAAGCATAGTAACAATGATCCCAACTATAGCCAGTGGAACCATAAACTCGCGGAGCGCTATTCTGCCGCTTCCCATCCCTCTCCTCCTAACTTCAAGCTGCCCGAAGATTTCTCAACGCAGCCATCTTTGATTCGTGACGGGTCTTTTCCAAGTTAGACTCCATAGTCACATTTTGCATCTGCTGCTGTACCTTAATTTGAGTCTCTATGAGTTCCCTATATTGAGGGTCTATATCGAGAGTGATAGTGCTGCTTCCCAATCCCCCTAAGGATCTCATAGTGTTCAAAAACCCCCTCCCTAGCCTATTTTTTGGCTCAGGGATAAACCTAAGCAAACCGGCGCCAGAGCTGAGAAAAGCGCCTATATTTCTTATCGCGTTCATTTTGCCCTCCTAAAAAGCCCGGCATAACAGCCTTCAAAAAAAGCCGCTTACAGCCGGATCAAAATTAAACAGATTCTAAAAAGCTCTCTACATCTTTAACCTTAACCTCGAGCTCTTTTTCACCCACAGTAATCTCTGCTTCGCCTATGTAGGTGCCAAAGACGCTCATAAATCCCCTAAAAACCGATGGCCTATTAAATGTAAGTGTGATGCCGCTTTGAAGACGCATAAAGTCCTCAACGGTAAGCTCAACCTCTCCCAAGGTTATCGCGACGGGGTATGCCTCACTCTGATCCATTTTTTCCATTTTTATCTCCTCCGTTACAGTAAAAGAGTGAAAACTTTGTGAAATAGAACAGGTAAAATGTCTCCGTGCGGCAGTATTAGAAACAACGGTTAAATATTGTCCGCTCGATGGTGCGTCATCAGAAAGTGGGATAGTAAAGGTGTCGCTTACTTTGCCCCCATACATTAGCAAAACCGCAAGTTTTACCTTAAGACCTACAAGATCTCTGTAACGCCTTATATAAAAACCGCCACTTAAAATAGTAGGGACATCTCCTCCCCTTAATAACGCCTCCTCTGCCCACGGTTTTGGAAGATCTTTGGCAAGTTCCCTATAGGCAAGATAAGCTTTTGAAATATGCTCCTCTTCTAGGCTATCTACCCAATCCCAGCCGCATACAACCGCAAGCCTTGCAAGTGTTTCCTGCCATTGGCATTGGTTATATGTTGCTTCAAGATTCATTTCCTAAGCCTCTCCAAGAGATTCAAATTGCACATCGAGCCTTTCTACCAACTTGTCCTTTTTCTTTCGCTTGACCACCACAAAAGCCCCGCAAGCCAATATCAATATTGAAGCTGGGATTTGAAAATAAGCGGAGTTAAGGATCTCAGCGAAACCAGTGTCTCTCTGTTTAGGAACCACCGTAGCTACTACTGGCGCTGTTTCTACGGTGTTTCCGCCGCTTGAAGTTATAAGCACCAATACCTTTGAGACATCAATCCCTGCTGCCCCTGCTACCAGTTCTTTTATTTTTCTCTCATCAACACCAAAACCGCTCGCTACGATGAGAAGCACACTTGCAGAACCGTGCTCTTGTCCAAGCCTTCTGCCGAATATCGGATCGACAGGGGGTAAATTGAGGTGCACCCTCGACTCAAATACCCCATCTATGCTGTCTAGGGTCTTTTCGATCTCGCCGCTTAAAGCACGTTCAAAACGAAACCTCTGATCCTGCCTGCTTGAGATAACTGAGCTTTTTTTAGGCAAGCTACTGTCGCCACTCCTTACAAGCCTTCTTTTATCGATAAAATCTATGGCCTTAAGGACATCCGAAGACTCCACCTTTATGCTCCACTTGCCGTCAGGCTCTAAAGCCTTGTCTGCCTTAATGCCGCCATTGTAAAGCTCAGTCATAAGCCTATTTGCCTCTGACTCAGAGAGGTTGTGAAGTATGCTCTCTTTACACCCCGCAGCGGATATAAGGGCGCAAAAGATAATGGCCCAAAAGAGAAAGCGATTAACCCACCCTCCTACATTTTTACAACTGATAGAAGTGTTCCCGTACATTTTTGACCCCAAATTTATCTTCTAAGGTAGATTCTGCATTTTTGGGGGGCTGTCCCGCTTAAATTGCAAGAAAATGCCGGGCGTGGCTCTAACTATTTGATA
>RFKT01000094.1 GCA_003694225.1 Candidatus Dadabacteria bacterium | reverse complement strand
CTACTTTCATTTTTCAAATAGTGACACAATCAGGATATATCAAACCAGAGCTAAGTGGTATAAGTGGGCAAAAGAGCTTAGGTACGATACAAGTTATAGGGAATCCAAGGTAAGGCTTTATACCGCGCTTTCAAATGGCTTTTCAGGTGTTTATGGCAAAGCGGCAAGCGGCACTATATATACCGGCAAAGAAAGCCTCTATAAAGCTTATAACTGCAATTTAGGGGAGGATTGATTGTGGCAACCGTTGGGATAGGCATTCCGGTGTTTAATATGGATTGGAGCATAGGGAAAACCTTAATCTCTTTTATAAACCAATCCTTTAAGGATATACAGATTATTGTCTCAGATGATTCTTCCACGGATAAAACAAAAGAAGCAGTAAAAGAGATTGCGGAAAAAAGTGACGGCAGAATATCTCTTATCTCTAACGAGACAAACCTCGGTCCTTCCAAAAATACCAACAGATGCATCACAAAGCTTATAAATGAAGTGAGGCCGGACTTTGTCATTATAAGTTGCGCTGACGATTATTTTGTGGATATGAAAGCTTTGGAAAAGGGAGTGGATGCGCTTAAATCAAATCCTCAGATAGGCGCTGTGTACTTTTCATGGGGATTGGCTTTGCCAGACGGCAAGATCAAAAGTGAATGCAGATACTCACACCTTCCAAATCCATTTAGTGGAAAGGATTTTATAAGCTATATCTTGACAGATCAGAACCGCCGCCCCATTGGAGGGATGGGCTCTTTTATGGTAAGACGGGAGATCTATGAAGGCTTTCCCTTCCCTCCATTTACCTATCGAGAAAGCAACTATCAGTTTGACACCCCTACATGGTGTGAGGTCTTAAGCCGCGCGGGCTTGGTCTATTACCTAAGAGATGAGATCTGTTATTTGGGGATTATCTCCGGCAAGAATATAACCGGAGTGGGAAGGTATGTAACTGAGTTTTTAGACAGGTGGCATATATTGGATGATTTCGGGGAGAGGTTTTTAGATGAAACAAAGCTCAAAGCGGCGCAGGCAAAGCTTATAAGGGATCTGATAATCCGCATTGCGGCAAAGGGAGTCTCTGAAGGCGAGATGAAAAGATTAGATGAGTTTATACTCAGTGAGGGACCGGGCTCGCTCCTTTTAAACCGCTTTTTTCTTAGAGCCTTAAACGCACAACCTATAAAGGTCGGCCGCAGAGCATGAAAAGCAACGAAGAAAATGCCCTTACATCATTTAGGAGTGACCCATCGTCGGTTTTTGCCTGGCTAAAAGACGGGATTATCTTTAAGGGTCTTACCTTCCTTCAAGGTTTTCTTTTGATTTCTCTCCTTACAAGGATTCTCTCTCCCCATGATTTTGGAATATACACCCTTATTGTATCCGCCTCTTACTATGTATATATCATTTCAACGTTAAACCTAAGGAGCGGGATGGGGCCTTTTGTTATACACCTTAAAAGAGACAGTGAATTTCTAAGGAAATTTTGGCTTGCTCACGGAGCCAGTCTGGTCCTTATGGCCGCTATAACCCCCATTTTGTGGCTTTTGGAGGCAAGGTTTCACCTTTTAAACCTTAACGGAAGCCTCTTAATCTTGGTTGTAGTATCAGCCTTTGGTTATCTTTTATCAGATTTTGCCACCTTTCCATTTCAGATCTATCAAAAGCTCAAATTTTATTACATGCTAAATGTAGTAAAGGGATACTCCTTTTTAATCCTTTCAGCCATATTCCTTTACTTTGCCCATTCTCAACGGGTTGCAATTCTCATATGCTTATCCCTTCTCTCTTCCTTAATCATATATAAGATCGCAATTTCGCAGCTTTTAAAGATAGAAGACCCTTCATTTAAGTTTGATGCACATTTTTTAGCGAAGGCAACCCTTTTTTCCGGCGGAGTATTTGCAATTTATCTTCTTTCTACCTCAGTTCCCCTTATACCCCGCCTTTTTCTTTCAAGCCACCTTGATTTCTCCACATTAGGGCTTTTTTCAGCCTCCCTCTATTTCTCTGTGCCACTTATATTCCTTAAGGAGCTTATAAACAGCTTTTGGTGGAGCTACTTTGCAAGGCTTAGCGAGAAAGACCGCGCCTTTTCAGCTATTGTTGGCATTAGATATGCACTGACATGCTCCTTGGGAGTTGTCCTCCTTATAAAGCTCTCTCTTCCCCTCCTTATCCATATAGTAGGAAAGGATTATAGGGGCATAGAAAATGCCGTAGCCATATTGCTTATAGGCCATTCATTCTTAGTGATACACGGCATAGTTGAGTCGTTTTATACGGCTGAGGCAAAGACCAAGCACGTTATATCGGCGTGGCTTTTATCTGTAGCCACCCTTCTCTCTGTAATTTATGGAGGCAGCAGATTGGAAGTAAGGCCTTTACACTTTTTGTCTCTCTCTGTTACTGCGGCATATGCAATGCAGTTTTTTGCTTTGGCTTTCCTCCTTACAGCAACTAACAAAGCAAAGGGCATCTATGCGGCTTTTTTAAAGCCTTTTTTGCCGTTTTTAGCCGCAATGGCTGTTTTAGTCCTTTGCCCTTTTTCCCTTATTCTTCAGACAAGCGCCGTCGCCTCATTTGTAGCTTTTGTGCTTATATTTAAGGTTGTAGACCTTAATGAAGTAAGGGG
>RFKT01000093.1 GCA_003694225.1 Candidatus Dadabacteria bacterium | reverse complement strand
CTTTGCTATAAAACAGGAATTTCCGAGTTGAAGTATACCTTCTATTTCTCCTATGGATACTATTCCCGATACGATTATCACAGGCAGAGAAGAGGTGCCTTCATTGCCCCTTATAATTTTTACCAGTGACTCTCCGCTCATGTCAGGCATCATGATGTCTGTGATAAGGAGGGCGATATCTTGGTTGTTGCACAATATATTCCATGCTTGTTTACCATCGGCAGCTTGTATAGTTACATGTCCCAGTGACTCAACAGCCTTTACTATTAAGGTTCTAACGATGGCGTCATCGTCTGCCACAAGCACCTTCATATTTGCCCTTCCTTTAATGCACCGTTTTTAACTTGTCTACAGCCTCTTTGGTAAGACGGACGGTGCTTTTGACAAGGTAAGATGGTATAATAATCATATCGCCTATCTCAAGCAGATTGGGGTGCTTTAATTTATTGATCCTTGCGAGTTTTCCCACATTTCTCCAGTCGTGAGTGTACCACCTTGATATCATAATTAAAGTTTCGCCGTTATAGGTCACATAATGCACTATATCCCCTTTGGGAGTTTGCTCCGCTGTTTCGACGCTTTTTGTCTGAAGTGATTTTATAAGGGCAATTTTTCTCTCTTCCGCAGAGGGTTTTCCCACTTGGGTTAATGGTTTTTTTGCAAGTCTCGCTACTTGTAAAGTGGAAGGAGTCACAGGGGGAAAATGGGAGCGAAGCTTCTCCGGTCTTTCAGCGTTTGAAGCTCTTTGTCTACTTTTTGACTTAGAGAGATCTGCAAGAAGCGCGGGTGGAGAGGGCGTTTTCTCAATGATGCGATCTAAAAGCTTCATGCCAGAGTCCGGAATCTCAAATGGTCCGCTAATTATCCATGTCTCTCCTCTTTGTTCCATTTGGAAATACTGCCTGCTCGCGGGATAATATAACCTGAGAATTGTCGGCTTTAGCAGTTGTTTTACAACCTCTATAGCCTTTGGCGCTCCTTGATGCCTTACAAAGCCTTTAAATTCAGGGCTTCTTTCAATCTCTTTAGACACCAACATATTGGCTGCAAGGTATGGGTTTTGTGAGCTCAGCGGCACTGCTCCCCTGTTCTTTAAGGCATCCATCAGGCTTGTTGTGGGCGTTACAGTAAAAGTATTGCTGCAGCCCTCCGCAAAGAGCAGCAAGGAGATAAACCAAATAGCGGCAGCATATGTGAATTTCCGCTCAGAAATCATAACCTGTTGTATCTCCATTCTTGGATACTATAATATATCGAATTATTTGAAAAGTCTGTTAGAGATTCCCTTTTATCCACTTTCAAGAACAATGGTTAAAGGAAGATGGACGCGGAGATTCGAAACTTTGGCCGACAGACTCACTGAACGGTTTGTTTACAGGCCGTTTTGGGGCTTTTTTTTTTGCTGCGCTGTTTCTGTTCTGTATATTGGACAGTTATCTCATAGCAGATCCGGATCTTTTTGCTAGGGTAGCCACAGGAAGGCTGGTGGAAATTCTTGGATATATGCCGCTTCATGATCCTTTTTCGTTTACCCCAAAAAATCCCCAATGGGTTGACCACGAATGGCTCTCTGGGGTTATTTTTTACAAGCTTGCTTCATTGGGTGACGGGGCTCTCTTTATGTTTGGTTACCTGATTGCTGTTTGGACTCTTCTCTTTATTTATCGCGCCTATAGGGTGAACGGGGGTGACGAGAGGTTTCCTTTATGGATCTTTCTAATATTTGTGATAGGCACAAGCTATCTGTGGCAAAGTGTTGTAAGAGCTCAAGTCTTCACATATTTTTTCCTGTCCTATCTAATCTTTTCAATGCTTGTCTACAGGCGCCAAGCCTTTCGGAGATATCTGGCGCTAATGCCCTTCATTACAATTTGTTGGGTAAATATGCACGGAGGCGTTGTTTTAGGGCTTCTGTTTCTTGCTATATTTGTCGGCTCACTTGTATGCGAACGGATAAGGAATCACGCTAGCCCCTCATGGCTCTTTCCTTTTGCCATCCTTCTTCTCTGCCTGCTTGCTACTTTTGTAAATCCATATGGACTTTCGTACTGGAGCTTCATAACTGAGGCAATTCTGATGAAAAGGCCGAATATTACCGAGTGGCAATCGGTATCCCTGAACGATCTGGGTTCTCTCTATGTGCATCTGTTTTTGATCATCGGGATACTAAGCGCATTGATATACAGAGATATAATATTTTATGAAGCGTATGTTTTTCTTATATTGGGGGCATATTTTGGTTATAAGCACGCCCGATTCGCGGCCTTGCCAATGATTGTAGTTTTTACATATATGCCTGTTGGTATTGATTGGTTTGCAAGATTGGTTTGCAACGTTCTGGCTGGATGGTATATACGGCTCCGCCGTTCAGCCATGATCGGGATAGTGATTTTTACTGTTGTAATCTTAGTTCACTTTTTTTGGACGCTCATTACCCTGTCTTCTTTTAGGTTGGATTATACTCCATATCCTGTGGCTTCTTTAGAATGGCTTAGAGCCAATAGAGAAGGCGGAAGGGTGTTAGTTGGGTTTAATGAAGGAAGTTATGCTCTATGGAGGCTCTTTCCTAAGTTTTTAGTGTCTCTTGATGGCAGGTATGAGGAAGTTTATCCGGAGTATACTGTGGAATTAGTTATGTCTGCCCTTGATCCAAATAATCCAAGGCAAAAGAAAAGCATTAAAGAGATTAATCCTGATTACATTTTGACTCGAAATTCCAAGATACTCGGAGGAAAGAAAGAGATTTTTAAAGGTAGATGGTGTCAGATCTATCGTGATGATTCCTATCTGATTTTCGCCAAAGAGCGATGTTTAAAGGAAGCAGCGGATTTTCATATGTCTTCAGTTCCTTTTATATGGAAGCCGAATTTTTAGGAAATTGTTGGAG
>RFKT01000092.1 GCA_003694225.1 Candidatus Dadabacteria bacterium | reverse complement strand
TAACGGAATGGATATTTACGACGGTGGAGATAATTAGGTTTATAGTCTACGGCATCATAGGCATTCTTCTGCAAGTTTCTCTGTTGCGGGTTGTTTTACCAGATGCCGTTGTACCGAATTTTATAGTTATTTTTATAGTCTATTTAGGATATCGGATGCCCACATTAAGGGGGGCTGTAATAGCTTTTATATTAGGGTTGGAATACGATCTTTTCGGATCCTATCTTTTACTGGGGCCAAATGCAGGTTCTGCAGTTGTGCTGTTTATGCTGGTGTTTATCACGTCAAAGGGGCTTTATCTAGAACAGAGGTCAACAGTATTTTTCACTGTGTTTCTCGGTACATTGGTTGTTTACTCTGTATCGTACATCATAACTTACCAATTTATTGGATCGTTATGGAATGAAGGGTTTTGGTTGCAACTGCCTTGGCTTGAGGGGATAGCTACAGGGGTGGCCGCTCTGTTTGCCTTTCCTCTCTTAGATAAAGCTGCTGTAAAGGGTAAGGCTCGGAAGCCTGTCGTTTCTACGGTCTGAGATATGACTATTTACGATAAACCCACAATTAATATCTCTTTGCGCATTAAGTTTTGCAGGTGGATTGTCCTAGCAGCTTTTTCCATACTGGTTATACGACTCTGGTATCTGCAAATTTTTAAAGGGGATTACTTCCGTAATCTTTCAGAAAATAACCGTATGAGGACTGTTTATATAGAAGCACCTAGGGGAATTATTTACGACCGCACCGGCGCAAGACTGGCAGCTAATCGACCATCTTTTAATGTCGAGCTTGTAACTGAAGACTGCCCCGATGAAAAGAGTACAATTCGTCGCCTTGAAAAGATACTCGGCATGGAAGAAGGATTTATATCTCGCCAAAACCACGATCTAAATAAAAGGCGCAAGCCATTTGAGCCAAAGATTCTGTTAAGAGATGTCTCTCGCAATACTGTTGCAAAGATATTGTCTAGGAGATTCCTTTTACCCGGTATTATCGTAAGCAGTGTTCCTACGCGCCAATATATCCATGGTAAGTTGGCCGCGCATTTGCTCGGTTACATAAGGGAGATCTCAAGAGTCCAGCTATCAAAGCCCGCTTATAAGGAATACAGAGCAGGGGATTTCGTTGGGCAAAGCGGGGTTGAGGGTAGGTATGAAAAGATCTTAAGGGGAGTGCGAGGTTTGCAACGCATAGAGGTAAATGCAGTTGGTGCAAGAATTAGCGAATTTGAGTTTGAGCCTGAAAGAATGGGCAATGATATCTATCTTACTATAGATCATCGTTTGCAAAAAGCGGCTGAAGAAGCACTTGCTGGGAAGAAAGGTGCGGTAGTGGCATTAGAGCCTTTCACTGGTGAGGTGCTCACAATGGCGTCTGCTCCATCGTTTAATCCAAACCTATTTACAGCTCAAATCTCGCCGAATCAGTGGAAGAAGCTTACCGATAAAAGCCAGCTTCGCCTCACAAATCGGGCAATACAAGGCGCTTATCCACCTGGGTCTGTGTTTAAACTTGTCATGGCTGCTGCCGCTCTTATGGAAGGGGTAGTTAAACCTAATGAAAAGATTCATTGCGGAGGGTATATTTCATTTGCGGATCGAAGGTATCACTGCCATAAGCGAAGCGGACACGGCGACATCGACTTATATTCAGCTATTGTTCAGTCCTGTGATGTGTATTTTTATAATCTCGGACAGAGACTGGGCATAGATAGGATCAACCAATATGCTAGGGATTTTGGGTTGGGATCGCTTACAGGGATAGATCTTGCAGGAGAAGTGCGAGGATTGGTTCCCTCTCCTCAGTGGAAACGACATGCTTTCAAGGAAAAAGAAAGGCAGATCTGGTATCCGGGAGAGACTCTATCTGTATCTATAGGTCAAGGGGCGTTGACAGTAACGCCTCTTCAAGTTGCAGTTGCTGTTTCAGCACTTGTAAATGGGGGTTGGGTGATGAAGCCTTTTGTCGTTAAGAAGATAGTAAGTTCAGATAAAGAAGAGATAGATGTTTTTAAGCCCATAAGGATACGAAAGGTCCATGTCTCTGAGGGGGTTTTAGAGATTATAAATAAAGCTATGATCGGTGTGGTGAACGATGCAAAGGGTACAGGTCACCGCGCACAATTGGAGGGCTTTTCTGTTGTTGTTGGAGGAAAGACTGGCACCGCTCAGGTGGTGTCTTTGGACAATCATGGGAAGGAACAACACCTAAATGATCACGCTTGGTTTGCTGGATTTGCCCCTGTAGAAAAGCCGGAGATTGTTGTTGTTGCTCTTATTGAAAATGGAGGACATGGGGGAGTTGCCGCGGCCCCGGTTGTGAAGAAGGTGATGGAGGCTTTTTTTGCCGGAAGACAGAAGCAGATGATGGCCAAGGTAGCTTCTGTGGGAGAGTCGAGGATGTAGCATAGGATATTTATGTTTATGTGATTTAACTATGTTTTTAATTGATAGAAGAATATTTGCTCATTTTAGCTATTCCCTTTTATTTGTTTCTTTACTGATCCCTGCCTTTGGGATTGTTGTGCTATATAGCGCTGGATATGAACCAGGCATACCGGAACTCTCCTTTCAGACCCTTTTAGATGGGGCATCAACTCCGCCCTATGCTAGGCAGATGTTATATGCTTTTTTGGGGTTGGTGGCCATGGGGGTAGCAATGGGTATCTCAGGACAGGTGCTTTACAGGATAGCAATTCCGTTTTATGTGGTTACGCTAATACTTTTAGGAGTAGTTTTAATATCCGGAGAGGTTTCGCACGGTTCTCAGAGGTGGTTAAGGCTTCCTTTTTTTCGCATTCAGCCTTCTGAGCTGGCCAAACTAGGGCTTGTATTTGTTATGGCCAGATATCTAGCCAAAAAGGGAAGCGTAGATGGAGGATACAGATTTAAGGATCTCTTAATACCGGCTCTTATAATGGCGCCTCCATTGGCGCTTATTGCGAAGCAGCCGGATCTAGGAACAGCCATTTCTATCGCCGCTATCGGTGTTATGATGGTTATGTTTATGGGAGTAAGGCCTAAAACGCTTTTCTCCCTTGTTTTTGTGTTTGTTATAGCGAGTTTTCCGTTGTGGAAACTGCTAAAGCCGTATCAGCAACAGAGAATTATTAGCTTAATAAAACCGGCGGATCCTCTGGGAAGTGGATATCATATTATTCAGTCCAAGATAGCAATTGGATCCGGACAGCTCTTTGGGAAAGGATATATGAAAGGTACTCAGAGTCAGCTTGAGTTTATCCCTGAGCATACTACAGATTTTGTATTCTCCGTTTTGGCGGAGGAATGGGGGTTTGTTGGTGCTCTGACTTTACTTGGGCTTTATTTGATGTTGCTTTATGGTATTTTTCAGATAGCTGAAAAGTCGAGGGATCTGTTTTTAACCCTTGTGACTGTGGGAATAGCGGCTATGTTCCTATTTCATATCGTGGTAAATGTTGGGATGGTTACAGGCTTGCTTCCTGTGGTGGGATTAACTTTGCCTATGTTTAGCTATGGAGGTTCATCATTAGTGGTGTCTATGTTTGGAGTTGGGTTGGTATTAGGTATAGGTATGAGACGATACCAGTTTGGTCAGTGATCTGTCTCCGGTGCTATTTATATATTTTGTTATGATGCTCATGAAGGAGATATCAAAAAGTGTATTGGCAATGTTTGTACTCTCTCTTATAGTGGTGGTTTTTCCAATATCGCCGCGAGCACTAGCAGAAGGGCCATATGTAGAGTTTCCGCCTATTTCAGCAGAGATTGAAAGGTTCTTTTTTGATCTTGTACAAGGGAAGTGGAAGGGAAGCTATCCGCTGGAACCTGACCCTTTTAGTTTGACGCTCCAAGAACGTAAGCTTAAGGAACAGTATTGGTATGGCAGCGAAGCTGTAGCAAAGGTATCCATGGATCTTGGTATGTATTTCTCAAAAGAGAGCGGCGATACCTTCTCTTTGAAGATAGAATTTTATTCTAACGCTTTCTTGTTGAAATTGAATTCAGCAGTTATTCCGCAATATAGAAATGGAGTTCGCATAGGTGTTGCCCCCAAAAGAGTAAGGCATGTTTTCTTGAAAGGAAATCAAGGGAAAGGAGTTTTGCTTATAATCCCTCCTGTATTTGGACTTTATAGAAAAGGGCTGGTTGTTTGCCCCAGATATTTCTTAGCTCAGACACAGTATGATATAGGCGAGTTAAAAGATAGCGGTTATGCACTTTCAAAAGTTATATTCTATCCAGCTGCCACTGCAAGCGGCAGAGTTGAAACGGCGCGGCATGTGGCCTATGGAAGGGCCGCGATATTTACCAGCAAAACCGTTACTCCTCCAAAGACCTTTGAAGATGTGCTTAAAGCTCCAAGCCCTCAGGTAAGGATCAATTACCAGCCTTCCAAGGAAACTCCTTATATTGTGGGGGACAGAGATCTAAAGGATGTCTTAGGGGGGATTAAGGCAATGGTCGAGCTGAGGCTTCCAGCGGGATTTCGCAGAGTGCGGGAGGCAACAGCAAGGCTTTTAGTAAAGCGACTTATCTGGAAAGATCCACTGTCTGTCCCGATAGATGGGGTCAAGGTGCCTGTAATGCAAGGCTTGTGTTACGGGATTTTAAGGCAGGTAGATGGTGTTGAACATTATTCCTAAGAATTGTTATAGGCTTCTAGATCCGCTATTATATGGCACCAATCTTAATGAACTGACTTAAGGTGATATAGTTTAGCGGGGTATACAGAATTGGTTAAAATTATTGATGACGTATCAAGAACATTTAATGAGTTTCTTCTCCTTCCGAGGCTTACCCGAAAAGAGCATGTGCCCTCGAATGTATCGCTTAGGGCAGATATAAAGAGGTATAGTATTCAGGAGGATAAAGACGGCAAAGAAGTGCGCAAATGCCTTAATGTGCCGTTTGTATCTGCTGCCATGCAAGCTGTATCCGGGCATGAACTGGCCATAGCTCTGGCTAGGAAAGGGGGGTGCAGCTTTATTTACTGTTCTCAGCCTATAGATAAACAGGCTGAGATGGTGCGCAAAGTTAAGGAACATAAGGCGGGATTTGTAGTCTCAGACTCCAACCTGCCGCCTTGTGCAAAGCTTAAGGATGCTGTTGAGCTAAGAAACAGGACAGGCCATTCAACAATAGCTATCACTGAAGGAGGAAAAGCAAATACAAAACTATACGGCCTTTTAACCAGTAAAGATTTTTGGGAGTTTAAGGATGATCTTGAGCAACCTGTAAGAGATTACTGTACTCCGGTAGAGAGTCTTGTACTTGGACATCAGGGAATAACCTTGCAGGAGGCGACAGAGCTTTTGTGGAAAAACAAGAAAGAGTGCCTTCCTATTGTGGATAATGAGGGAAATTTAGTGAGCCTTGTTTTCAGAAGGGATTACTTTGATCATAAATCTAACCCTGATGAGCTGTGCGATGAACACAAAAGGCTTTTTGTAGGAGCTGCAATAAATACAAGAGATTATACTGAGAGGGCAAAGGCGTTGGTCGATGCTGGAGCTGATGTACTGTGCATTGATTCTTCTGACGGATATTCAGAGTGGCAGAAAGAAACAGCCCTTTATCTTCGCAAACGTTTTGGAGATATTATAATCGGCGGGGGAAATGTAGTCACAAAAGAAGGATTTAGGTATCTTGTGGAAGAGGCGCAGGTCGATTTTGTAAAGGTTGGAATAGGAGGCGGGTCAATCTGCATTACAAGAGAACAAAAAGGAATAGGAAGAGGACAGGCATCTGCTCTGTTGGAAGTGTGTAAGGCTCGAGATGAGTATTGCAAAAAAACAGGCATTTACGTGCCTATCTGCTCTGATGGAGGCATTAACAATGATACCCATATAATTCTTGCCTTGGCTATGGGGGCTGACTTTGTGATGATGGGGAAGTATTTTGCTATGACAGAAGAAAGCCCCACGCGGAAGGTAATATTTAAAGGAAGGACATACAAGCCTTACTGGGGAGAAGGCTCAAATAGAGCTAGAAACTGGGAGAGATACAAGGAGGGTGAATTAGGTGGAATGGAATTTGAGGAAGGGGTTGATGCCTATGTCCCTTTTAGTGGCACTTTGTCAGATAAGGTAGATATTACTGTAGCTAAGATTAAGGCAGCCATGTGTAATATTGGTGTGTGCGACTTAAAAGAGCTTCATAAAGAGGCAATATTGACTAGGGTTTCTGAGATGACGCTGGTGGAGGGGGGAACCTCAAGTGTGGAGCACCTGGATAGGATTGAGGTGCAGGACAGGTAGAAGAGACTAAACTCATGGATAAATCGAATACAGCATCTGTAAAGGCCTTTCCTATAAGACAGCCCGCTTCAGGCATCCGCCAGGTTGAAATTTCAAGAGGTGTCGTTATTGGCTCAAAGAGGCTTGTGGTGATAGCAGGTCCGTGCTCGATAGAGTCTGAAGAGCAGTTTTTTGATACAGCGGATGCTGTGATCCAGTGCGGAGCTGCTGCTCTTAGAGGGGGCGTCTTTAAACCGAGGACATCCCCATATTCGTTTCAGGGGCTTGGCTGCGAGGGATTGGGGATTATAAAGCATGCCAAGAAGCGATACGACGTTCCTATTGTGTCCGAGCTTCTGGACGTGCGTTATCTCGATGATATGTGCCGTGTCGTGGATATGATTCAGGTAGGCTCTCGTAATATGTACAACTATCCGCTTTTAAAGGAGCTGGGCAAGGTCAATAAACCGGTTTTATTAAAGCGAGGGTTTATGGCAACCCTGGAGGAGTTTGTTGGAGCCGCGCATTATATATTAAGCAACGGGAACAACAATGTAGTGTTATGTGAAAGAGGTATAAGAAGCTTTGATTCTGCTACCCGATTTTGCCTAGATCTTAGTTCTGTGCCAGTTCTTAAGGAGATGACAGGCCTTCCTGTTGTAGTTGATCCCAGCCATGCCACTGGTGTTTCAAGGTATGTTGAGCCGATGGCTATGGCGGCCGTTGCTGCAGGGGCAGATGGGGTGATGGTTGAGGTGCATAGAAATCCAAGCCAAGCTTTAAGTGATGGTCACCAAAGCCTGAATTTTGCGGAGTTCCGGCGGTTATGCAGTCGGCTTCGGGGTATAGCCAATGCAGTTGGGCGCAGATTATAACGCAGATCGTAAATTTGTACTTGCCTCCGGTTCTCCACGGAGGAGAGAGCTTTTAAAGCTCATTATCCCTGAATTTAAGGTATTGCCGGCAAATATCTGTGAGGATGTGTCTTCGCTCGAGAGTTCTTCGCCGTTAGATGCAGTTGCTTATTTGTCATTAAAAAAGGCCGAAACGGTTTCTCGAGAATTGCAGGGAGCGTGGGTGTTAGGTGGAGATACCATCGTTGTGTTGGATGGTAAAGTGGTAGGCAAGCCGCAAGATCCGGATGAAGCGATCGATATGCTTGAAAGGCTTCAAGGGAGATGGCATCAAGTATGGAGTGGGGTCTCACTTGTCAATCAAGATTTGAAATTTTCAGAAAGCCTTTCTGTGGTAACAAGCGTGTTTATTGGAGAGATGGAACGCAGTGAGATCAGAGCCTATGTTGAAAGTGGAGAACCGCTTGATAAGGCTGGCGGATATGCCATACAGGGCAGGGGAGGTGTCTTTGTAAAGGAGATTCGAGGCTCTCATTCCAATGTCATAGGGCTTCCTTTGAGGGAAACCTATCTGCTTCTAAAGAAAGTAGGAATTATCGGCTGCAGGACAGATAGGGATGACTTGACTGGGAAGAGGACTTAAGTGATATGAGTACAGCGATTAGGGAAAGGCTCAGTAAGGTTTTGGAGTCGATCGAAGAGGCGGCCGAAAAAAGAGGCATAACCCCGGAGAAAATCACGTTGGTTGCGGTTTCTAAGAAACAATCTTTAGATCTAATGAAAAGATATGAATCTGTATGTGAAGAAATGGGACGTAAAGCCATCTTTGGAGAAAATTATGTGCAGGAATTTGCGGCAAAAAGGCCTTATCTTTCCCCTTCAAGCAGATGCCATTTAATAGGGACTCTTCAAAGCAACAAGGTAAAGAAGGCAATAGGGTTGTTTGACCTTATAGAGAGTGTGCACTCTGTGAATCTTTTAAAGATGATAGATAAAGAAGCATGCAAGGCAGGGAAAACTCAGGATATCTATCTTCAGATTAATATCTCCAGAGATCCAGGAAAGAGCGGATTTTTAGAGGAGGAGGTAAGGGATGCATGGAAGATAGGTTTAGGGCTTAGTGGAGTAAAGTTAAAGGGCATTATGGCTATAACCCGTTATTATGAAAAGAGAGAAGATGTAAGAAAAGACTTTGCAAGGATGCGAGAGATTTTAGATAATCTTTCCGGAGATCAGACATTGGATCTTAGCATGGGCATGTCGCGAGACTATGATATAGCTATAGAGGAAGGGGCTACCGTAGTAAGGATAGGGACTGCAATCTTTGGCCCAAGGCGACAGTAACGACCAACACGAAAATGCCAGCATAACTTAACTAGCCTGCTCAATTGAAAGCAGTGAGATCTCATATATAAGTTCATGGCCTGCGAGTGGGTTGTTGAGATCTACAACAACCATATAGTCATCGACTAATCTTACCCTTCCTGTAAGTGTTGATCCATCTGGCGCAGGGATATCTATCAGTTCTCCTACAATTATAGTGTCTTGGGGAAATTGAGATCGCGGCAGTGGAAAGAAAAGATCATCTCTCCTCTCTCCAAAGGTCTTTGAGGGGGGGAGGATGACAGTTTTTGTTGTTCCCGGCTTCATTCCAACAATTGCCTCTTCT
>RFKT01000014.1 GCA_003694225.1 Candidatus Dadabacteria bacterium | reverse complement strand
GTTTAACCCCTTCTTTAATGGCGGCACCTCTTAGAAACTCCCTGATTCCCATTCTTCGCCTTCCTTCAAGCTGCACCTCTTCGAGGCTGACCACCCCATTTTTGCACGCAACCTCTACTCTCGCAACATCTACAAACACAACTGTTCCGGGGCAAGCGATACGTTGTCCCGCAAAATAACTCTGCGGGGATGCCTTATAGATCTTAAGCCTTTTCCCATTAAATTGAGTATATGCGCATGGGATAGGGCTAAACGCCCTTATCTGCCGGCAGATATATTCCTTATCGTTGTCCCAAACAATAAGAGCCTCTTCCTTTGTAATCTTATCAGCGTATGTGGCGCCATCTTCGGGCTGAGGCACCGGTTTAAGCTCACCAGAGCAGATCTTTGAAAGCGCTTTCGATAATAATCTAGCGCCCTCTTCTGAAAGCTTGCGGTGCAATGCCTCAAAATTATCGCTATCATCTATGGGAACTTCGGAGGAACAATATATACCGCCTGTATCAAGCCCTTCATCAACCTGCATCAAGGTAACCCCTGTGATCTTATCTCCTGCCAATATGGCGCGCTGTATAGGAGCAGCCCCCCTCCATCTGGGAAGAAGAGACGCATGAATATTTACCATACCGCACCTAGGAAAGCTCAAAAGAGAGGCGGGGAGGATCTGCCCATACGCGACTACCACGCCAACGTCGATATCGCCATATCGGCTGACTTTATTTAAAAACTGCCCTAGCTCCTTGCGCAACTTTACAGGCTGCATAACAGAGAGGCCGTACTCTAATGCAGCCTTCTTTACAGGCGGAGGCGCAACCTCATTCCCCCTTCCAGCCACCTTGTCAGGCTGTGTGACAACCGCCACAACCTCAACTTCAGGCATGGACACAAGCTCTCTAAGTGCTGGAACAGCAAATTCAGGCGTCCCAAAGAAGAGGGTTTTAATCACGGATAATCCCCCGAACGCTTACTATACCACTTCTTAAAGAATTCCTGCTTAAGGGGGCTTAGCCTATCAATAAAAAGGATGCCATCTAAGTGGTCTATTTCATGCTGTATACAGACACTAAGGAGCCCTTCAGCATCCATTGTAAACTCTTTTCCATCCTCATTGAGAGCCTTCACCGTTATCTTATCCGGCCTCTGCACATAATCCCTGTAGCCCGGTATGCTTAAGCACCCCTCCTCAAACTTAATCTTTCCTTCCCGCCTCGTAATAACCGGATTCACGAAACAGAGCGGATTGTTCCGCTCCTCTGACACATCCACCACTATAAGCCGCTTCAGCACGCCAACCTGAGGGGCAGCAAGCCCTATTCCCTTCCCTTCATACATAGTTTCATACATATCCTGTATAAGCCCTTTTAGAGCATCATCTACAGATTCAACCTCAGGGCACTTCTCTCTTAAAAGCGGATCCGGGTAGAAAACTATCTTACGCAAAGCCATATTTGACACCTTAATTTACGGAAAGATACCACACCTTTTCAATCCAACTCCAATCTCACGCCAACTAGCCTGTTAATTGCCCGCGTTTCATGGCATACTCTCTTCAATATGATAACACTAAATTTAAAAGAAGCCCAGTTATTCCGATATCTTGTGAGATGCTTTGGAAGCAGTAGGATAGTTCACAACATGAGCGTTTACGCCCTTTGCAATGGCAACGTTTTAAGCGCTGATATCACTCTTACCCAAGACGATGCACTCACAGTTTCCAAAGAATATAAATGCCTATTTACAGTGCTGAATGAATCCGGAGAAGCTAAGCTTGCGGTAGACCTTTGCCCAAATTCAAACGGTGTAATTGATGCCGAAAGAATCTCTCATTATCAGGATATGAAGGCGATGCTTAACTCAAGAGGAATACATTACCTAACTGTTACAGAAAAAGAGATAGATATGCTCTTGGATAAAGACGCCAACTACTCATTTGGTGATCTTTTGGGTCTTAGAGTTGAAGCTGGGGATATTATAATCGATGAAGAATAAAACTAAATTTGCTGCGCTATTGATAACAGCATTTGCGATATTCACAGCTTTAAGGCAGTTTGGCTTTGACCTTTCTCTTTGCCAAACAGTGGCATTTCCTTTAGTCGCTTTTTCCGTCGCACAACTGAGACTTTGGGGCAAAAAAATGCCTAATCCGGTGCTATTTTGCGGTGTTGCCGCAGGGCTTTTAGGGGCGGCATCAATTAATCTATACACACCCAACATTGGAAACGGCATCTATGTAAGCCTGCTTACCAACGATGATACAGGCTCGGAATCAAGGACTTTTCGGGCACAGATAAACAAGCACCTTAGCTATACAGGAAATTACATTGCAAGAAGGTATCCGGAAATAATCTCTTCACATAAAACCGCAAAAGAGATGGTATCATTAAGCCAGGAAAAGGCTGTAATATGGGGAAATACAGATCAGATCAACGTTGCCCTTAAAGCAGTTTCCCCTATCCCGCTTGCAAAGATGGCGCCGAGATGGGATGGTATTCCTGGAAGGGATCTCGCCTTTATCACTCAGGTTCCTTTCTTCTCACTTTCTTATACTCCAAGAAGTGCAACAGCTCGCTTTATAGCATACACACTTGGAGCGATTCTTGAGCGCCGGCAAAACTTAAAACTAGCATACTTAGGTGAAGCCTCTACGACCGTTGGATGGTGGAAAAAGCGCCACCATAAAGCGTATGTGCTGTGGCAAATTGGAAACATGCACTTTGTAGACGCCGTGGATTCAGCCGAATATGAGCCTTCAGAGATCCGTTGCGCTATTGCTTCATATAGAAAAGCCCTTAATTTCATAGATGAGGTTAGGCAAAATCCCGACCTTTACACCGCTATCCATAACAATTATGCTCTGGCTTTGTACTTAAAATATGAATTGGAGGGAGACAAGTCTGCAAAGGAAAAGATTGAAAGCGAACTTACAAGGGCAAAAAAATACGGGAAAAGCGCCTCTGTGGGCACAGCGCGGGGAGCGGACTTGTGGAAAACTGCCAAAGCTAACATTCAAAAGCTTTACAAAATAGGATTGATTGCCATTCCTAAACTTGAAAGAAAGGAAAATAAAAGAAGGAAGAAAAATGCTAGCTGAAGAAGAGATACGGAAGCAATTAGAC
>RFKT01000091.1 GCA_003694225.1 Candidatus Dadabacteria bacterium | reverse complement strand
TTTTACCTTTGCCCCGAAATCCCTTATTGACTGCTTTGGCTCTATAAATGTCCTTCCAACATAGTGGTTTCTTATAAGTCCTATTTCGAAGGGAAGCCCCGCTTCTTCAGCGTATCCCAATGCGGCTGAGACCCCCGAGTCAGGAACCGGGATTACAAGATCGGCGGCTACGGGAGCCTCTCGAGCTAGAATCTTTCCCATCTTTTTCCTTGCGTTATGCACACTTTCCCCATACCAAAATGAATCTGGCCGGGAAAAATAAACGAACTCAACGATGCAAGGTGTCTCTTGAACTTCCGGAAAAGGGAAAAAGCTTTCTATATTGTTCAAGGCATCTATCTCCAGCACTTCGCCTGCTTTTAGATCCCGTATATACTTTGCTCCCAATAGGTCAAAGGCGCACGTTTCAGAGGCAAGTATGTAGCCGCCATCAAGCTCTGCGATGCTAAGAGGCCTAAAGCCGTTTGGATCTCTAAGAGCAATCAACCTGTCTCCAAACTGAATAAGCAGGCTGAACGCACCTTTAATCTTTTTGGCGGCTGCTATCACTGAGTCTAATGGAGATGCCTTTCCTGCCTCTTTGGCAATTAAATGGAGTATTATCTCTGTGTCTGAGGTTGAAGAGAAGATAGAGCCTTCTTTTATAAGCTCCTTTCTAAGTATGTCGGCATTAACGAGATTTCCATTTTGGGCTAATGCCATATAGCCGCACGATGTCTCTGCTGTAAATGGTTGAACCTCTGCAAGCCTGCTTTCTCCTGCAGTGGAGTACCTTACATGACCTATAGAATATGAGCCCGGAAGCCTTGAAAAATCAAAGTTGTGGAATACGTCAGAGACCAGCCCGACTCCCCTGTGAGTTGTGGTTTTTTGGGTGTTCTGGTCAAACGCTACTATGCCGGCTCCTTCTTGGCCCCTGTGCTGTTGTGCATAAAGCCCGAGATATGCGAGGTTTGCGGCTTCTTCTCTGTTCCAAATGGCTATTAAAGCGCACTCTTCCTTAAACTTGTCTGTTTTAGGAATCATTAAATTATCTCCTTTAGGCCGTGAAGCCACCTTTTAGAGGCTGCGGCAAGTTCAATATGCGCGTATCCTTCTATTGAAATCGTATCACCCCCAACAGTGCCTGCAAGTGAGATCGGTATGCCGTGCTCAGATGCAATAGATCTTATCGTATCGGCATGTTGTGGAATGCAGGAGATTATATATCGGGCTCCTGACTCTGAGAAGAGGAGTATATCCTTTCTTTTTGGATCGAGTCCGTTTATGGCTTTAGGTTTGTTTTCTACCGAAAGGCTTACGCCTATGGATGAATATTCATTAACGCAACACTCTACAAGCCCCACAGCCATCCCACCGGATGATATATCATGGCAGGATTGTAAAAGCCTATTGTTTGCTAGCTCAAGTATAAGCTCTGCTGTTTTCCTTTCAAGTTCATAGTTTATGTTAGGGAGTTTTCCTTTGGATATACCGTGGAGAGAAGCCATATATTCAGATCCGCCAAGCTCATCGTACGTTGCTCCGATCACAAAAACTGCATCTCCTTCTTTTTTGAAAGAGGCCTGAAGCGCCAAAGAACAATCCTCAACAACTCCAACCATAGCTATCATCGGAGTTGGCATGATTGCTTTCCCTTCTGTTTCGTTATATAGGCTCACATTGCCGCTTACTATGGGTATTGTAAGAGCTCTGGATGCCTCATCTATGCCTCTTATAGCTTCTGCTATCTCCCACATCCCTTCTGGTTTTTCAGGGCTTCCAAAGTTAAGGCAATCTGATATTGCAAGGGGCTTCGCCCCTACACTTGTAATGTTTCTAAACGCTTCAAGGACGGTAAGGGCTGCGCCAAGCCTAGGGTCTATGGAGCAGTATCTGGAGTTGCAATCTATAGTCATTGCTACTCCCTTTTCCGGTTTTTTTTCGCTTTTTATCCTTATAACTCCGGCATCTCCTCCCGGGTGTATAACAGTGTTGGTGCGGACAGTTGAGTCATACTGTCTGTAGACAGGATGTCTGGAGCAGAGGTTGGGAGAAGCAATAAGATCTTCCCATGTTTTGGTTAAATTGCTCGGCTCTGGTATTGCTCCAATATCGAAATTGGCCTTTAAGGCTTTAGAGGGAGGCTCCTGTTCCGGCCATCTATAAACCGGAGCGCTGTCTACTAAGAGAGGCGCGTTTAGTTTGGAGATTAATTCCCCGTGCCAGTAAAGCTCAACATCCTGCCCTTCAATTACTTCTCCTACCTTTACAGAGTCCAGTCCCCACTTGTCAAAGATAGATTTTATTTCATCTTCTCTTCCTTTTTCTGCAACGATGAGCATCCTCTCTTGGCTTTCTGATAGCATGATTTCATACGGGTTCATGTCTTCTTCTCGCTGGGGGATTTTATCCAGATCGAGCTTGAGTCCTGTTCCGGCTCTGGCAGCCATTTCATAGCTTGAGCTTGTAAGTCCCGCTGCTCCCATATCTTGTATACCGACTATGGCGCCTGTTTGCATCGCTTCAAGGCACGCTTCTAGGAGGAGCTTCTCTTGGAAAGGATCTCCCACCTGAACAGTTGGCTTCTTTGATGCGGCATCTTCGGAAAATTCTTCTGATGCCATAGTTGCCCCGTGTATGCCATCTCTGCCTGTTTTAGATCCCACATAGATAACTGAATTGCCTACGCCTGATGCCTTTCCAAGGAAAATTTTGTCTTTTTCAACTATTCCCAATGCAAAAGCGTTCACTAAGCAGTTTCCGTTGTATGAGGGATCAAAAAAAAGCTCTCCTCCCACAGTTGGTATTCCTACGCAATTTCCATAATCTCCGATTCCTGCTACCGCATTGGAAAAGAGGTAGGCGGTTTTAGGAAGCTTCGGATCCCCAAATCTCAATGCGTTCAGTAGCGCTACCGGCCGGGCTCCCATAGTGAATACATCTCTCAAGATTCCGCCGACTCCTGTTGCGGCTCCTTGGTAAGGCTCAATAAATGTGGGGTGGTTATGGCTTTCAACCTTAAAAGCAACGCAGATATTATCTCCTATATCCACCACACCTGCGTTTTCTCCGGGACCTACAACCACATTGGGGCCTTTAGTGAGCAGGTGTTTTAAGTGAAGCTTTGTGCTTTTATATGAGCAGTGCTCGCTGTAAAGGGCGGCAAATATGCCGATTTCGACTATATTTAGATCCTTTCCTACTATTTCAGTGATTGAATTGTATTCATCTTCTGTTAATCCGCATGCTAGTGCATCTTGAAGGGTTGCTTTTTTGCGCCAATTTTGAAAATTCATTGGGTTTTAGACCTCACATTTTGGAATAATGCAATTATTCTAGCGGATTACCTACTTTTTTGCTCCAGAAGGAAATTTTCAAATCTGTATATACTACAATATGTTATATTTTGCTACTTTCCTGGCTCAGCTCTGTTTTCTATTAAGCTGTTTTAGATTTAGAGTGAAAATAATTAAGATAGTTAAATAAACGCAGTAGACTAAATAAGGGATTCCAGTATATAATAGGGCAAGTTACCTCGCTTCATGCCTGTTTTTTGCCCGGAGTACCTTATGATGAGCGAACTGCCTGAAAATATAGATGAAGTTAAGCATTCTGAAAAACAGACTTATCCACACTGTGTTTTGCCCCCTAATTTCTTTGACCTTATGTTAAAGAAGAAGGCTCGTAGTGAGAGAAAGACCGTTTTATATGAGGTTGAGCTTGATAAAGGAGCTATTCGTAAGTTAAGAGAGGTTAATGTAGATAGCTGAGGCTTTTGTTGGATGCAGTCTATTTGTTAATCATTTATCCGATATACCGGATC
>RFKT01000013.1 GCA_003694225.1 Candidatus Dadabacteria bacterium | reverse complement strand
GGTTAAAGCTCTTCCATCCTTCAGCAACATTAAAAACATACTCGAAACCGAGCCCACCCCGGGTTCAGGCCCTATACACCGTATGCCCGCCCGAAAAACCTCTGCAGTAGGAGTGCATGCTCCCGAGACAGCTACATCAGCCAAGCCAGCCTGTAAAAAACATCCGCCGAAATAAAGCCGTTCTGAAACAGCGGATTTAGCAGCTTTCTCTGTTATTCCCTTACCTTTATTTCTATCCAAATAGGCAGATACAAAGCCTTCCATCAGATCCGATTCAAGCCAATTTATGGGAGTAACCCCACTTCGAATTTCACCGCAATCTTTCTTAGTTAAAATGACAACCTCACCAAAGCCCAAACGAACAATTTCATTGGCGGCAGAAACAACCCTCTTATCGTCTCCCTCAGTCAATAAAACCCTAAACGGCTTTCCCCGCTCCTTAGCCGCGCATAAAGCGCGCTCTATCAGGTCGCTCGGCTTAAAACTCATACTCTTCCTATTATCTTAAAATCGGCCCTTTTGAAAGCTTTCTTTGAAGTGTCCTCCTGTGCATTTTCAAAAGCCTCGCCGCCTTTGAGATATTACCATTACACTCTCTGAGAACCCTTTGTATATGCTCCCATTCTACTTGCTCAACAGTCGGTATCCTTTCTTTTAAGTCAATAAGAGCCTCAGGGGTCTTTTGAAATGCATCCAATATGGTATCTGTATCAACCGGCTTTGTAAGGTAATAGGTGGCCCCCAATTTCATAGCCTCTACAGCCGAAAATATGGTGCCAAATCCGGTAAGAACCACTATTTTTAAAGCTGAATGACGCTTCCTTAGCTTATACACCAATTCAAGCCCCGAAATACTCCCCGGCATTTTCAAATCAACAATTGCTCTGTCAGGCAGACAACCAGATTCAATTATCCTTAAAGCTTTCTCTCCATCAGAAGCCTCTGTCACCATATATCCCCTCATAGAGATTGCTCTGGCAAGCCTTGAGCGAAAAACCTCATCGTCATCAACAACCAATATATGCCCGTATGAAGAATAAGATTCCATCACGCAGCCTTCTCCATATCATATATAGGAATGCGAAGTTCCGCTTTGGTCTTATAAGCTACTCTATCCGAACTAATCATAAAGTTTCCACCGCACTCTTTTGCAAAGAGATTTACCAAATACACGCCTAATCCCATACCTTTTCCCGGCTCTTTAGTGGTGAAAAAAGGCTCTCCAATACGAGCTTCTACAAGCGGTGATATGACTCCTGAATTGCTTACAACCACATTAAAAAACCCACAGTCAGATGAAATGTCAACATCCACAACATCTGAAGGGGAAGCATGCAGAGCATTTTTAACAAGCTCTACAATCGACGCAGCCAAGCCTGAAACTTGAACCGATATTTCCAAACCGCTGCATCCATTAAAACGCACTCTATCTTCCATATCGCCTAAAGATTCCTTAACCATTTCCACCAACTGCTCAACTCTAATCCGCTCATTTTTCCGTTTTTGCGATCTTGAAGTCCCTCCGCTCATCCGGCTTATTATGCCTTTGATCCGCTTAACTTCTTTAAGTATAAGCTCTGCGTCACGCACAATCTCTCTGCGATCAGGCAACTCATTATACCTGCTAATTTCACCAGCAGCCACCGCTATGGTAGAGAGGGGGGTAGACAGTTCATGTGCTGCTCCCATTGCAAGGCGAGTTAAGGAAATAAGCCTTTCTTGATTTAAACGCTCTATATGTAAATTTTGGAGCCTTCTTTCTCTGTCATCTATCTCCCGAACCATCCTTGCCACAAAATATGCCACCAGAAAAGATACAGAAGAAAAAGCCAGCCACATGCCCTTTAAGTGAGCATTGAAAGGCGCCACAGAAGGGGTATCCGGAACGCCAAGTTCCGCCACATGAAAGAGAGAAGCAAAACCTGCAACCGAAAGCGTTGCTATTGCCCATGTCCACTTGGCATCAAGAATAACAGATGATATGACTATCTGAACAAAGAAAAGGGCTGTAAAGGGATTCATAGGGCCGCCGGCAAACCGCAGCAGAAGCGCCAATAAAAGCGTATCTACCATAAGGATACATCCTGTAGCCCATTGGGAAATATAGGCTCTCCTTTTGGCTGCAAAGAAAAGCAATATATTAGAAAGCAGCATCGTAAGCACTATGCCTAGCGTTGTGCTGTGTAAAACACTTATTCCCAAAAACCTTTCTCCAAATACCACTAAAACAGCCGCTATCAGCACCCACCACCACCTCAGTTGGAGTATGCCCTTTAAGTCAACCTTTCTGTGACACATAGCACTCTAAGCCTCCCCTATTAAATAGCACAATTTCAAGCTGCTGTTACTGCGACAATATGACGCATTGCAATACGCCTTGCCTTAGGCTTATTTAGGTTTGCAGTTTATTTAAATTAAACAAGGCTTTTCTTTGCACGGGGCAGTTTATGAAGAAGATCAAAAATTTGCAATCTTTAACGGGGATCATCCTGATTATCAACCTATATCTTCAACTTCCTGCATACCCTTATACCGGGCTTTGTTGCGGCAAATGTGGGGGCAATATGCCGTTAAACATACCGGGAGGTGGAGTTCCAGAAACCTTCGAATATAGAACGAAAATCAGCTACACATACATGAATATGGATGGGTTAAAGGAAGGGCGATCGGATGTGAAATTAAGAGAAATTCTTGGTGACCCAGCAAATGGAAAGTTTATGGCAGCCCCAAAGTCAATGGCCATGCAGATGGGATCTTTTTCCCTAGGATATTCCTTCACAGATGATTTCTTTGCCGGCTTTATGGCGATGTGGAATGACAACACAATGCCTATGCGATTTAATTCCAAAATGCAAAATATGACAGGTAGAGAGGGTTATGATATGGAATCCGCTGGGTTTGGAGATACAATGTTTATGGCCAAATATAGGCTCTACGCCGATGATCCGCTAATGCCGAAAAAGGAATACTCTCTCCTTTTTGGGCTCAGTATACCCACCGGTTCAATTGACAAGAAAAATAAATCCCATCCACTAAAGGCAAGACAAGATGAGCTGCTTCCATATTCAATGCAGACAAGCACAGGAACAATAGATCCCACTGTTGGATTTTTATACGAAGCATCATCAAGCCCCCACTGGTGGGGAATAAATTCATACATCACGCCTAGATTCACTGATAACCACAGGGGATACCACTTGGGCAGTGAAGCAAAGATTGATATGTATTACATGTATCAGTTCCGTTATAACTTCCTAGCTGAATTTCAGATAAATGCGAAATTTGCAGATTCAATTCACGGCGAAGCCGACTCCGCCCGAAATGGATCTTCTGGAAGAGCAACTAAAGGTGACCCTTCATCTCCGTATATGACTCCTCTTTGGGATCCTGACAACTATGGGGGAACAAAGCTGTTCGCAACAGCAGGCATTCAATGGCAGCCCTTCCCGCTGCACATATTAAATCTCCAGCTCTCTCTTCCAATCTACCAAGATCTCAACGGCCCTCAGCTCAAAGATGACTACAGGCTAATGCTTACTTGGTATATCGAGTTTGTTACGAATAAAAGCCGCCGTTACCTTGGAGAAAAAGGGCGTGATTCAGGAAACCTTGGGTTTTAGGATGAAATTGCGCACCACACTTATGGTCATTTTTTCAGCATGTGGGATATTATCCTGCTCTCAGTACAACATCTCCAATAATGATCCTAATATTTCCAGAGGGGAGGCTTTATTCCGCTCCCGGTGCATCATGTGCCACGATCTGCCTCACCCCAAAAGACACTATAGCTACCAATGGCCTAATCTTGTAGAAATAATGCAAAAAAGAATGATAGAGAAGGGATTGCCTCCTCTCACAGAAACTGAAAGGAGCGCTATCATATCATATCTTAAAGTCAACAGCCGGAATAATTAAGCAGAATCACGCTTAGCCTCATATCTCCACTTATCCCATGCAATCACTACCGGGCATGCTATAAAGATAGTCGAATATGTGCCTGTTATAACACCAACTACAAGGTATAAGCTCAGGTCTGCTATGGCGCCGCCACCATAGAGCAGAAGGGCCAAAGCGGAAAATAAAGTAAGCAAACTAGTAATAATCGTCCTGCCAAGGGTTGAGTTGATGCTCGCATTCATTACCTCAACAAGATTGAACTTCTTGGTTTTTAGGATATATTCACGGCACCTGTCAAAGATGATTATTGTGTCGTTTACAGAATATCCCACAATGGTTAGCGCTGCAGCCAAGGTTGAAGCGCTAATCTCCCTCCCGCACAAAAGGTATACGCCCGTACACACAACCACATCGTGGAAAAGCGCTACTACCGCGCCCAATGCAAAGGCAAACTCAAAACGCACAGAAATATATATAAGCATGCCCACCAAGCCGAATATAACCGCCATCAAGGCCTTTCTCCTCAACTCCTTTCCAATGGTCGGGCCTACAACATCGATCTTTTCTATCTCATAAGAATCCTTAAACCCCGAATCCAACGCCTTCTTTATATTAGCCTTTACACTCTCGTCAGAGCCTCCAACACGTATTGAAAACTCGCGGGTGCCCTCTTCAAATGACTGGACTATTGCAGTTGCGATGCCGCTTTCCTTCAAAGCTTTCCTAATCTTATCGCTTTTAATTTCTTTTTTGAACTGAACTACAACTTCTGTGCCGCCTTTATAATCAACCCCATACTTATCTCCTCCCAAACTGAACCAAAGATAAAACGAGTAGCAGATCACAGCCAAAGAGATAATAACAGCGTACTTTGATTTCGCCAGAAAATCGAAATTTAATTTGGGTGATACAAGCTCCATCTAATCGATCTCCATACACACTCTAAATTGATATAACCCCCTTACTCGACTTAAGCGGCATAACATCAAACGCAAGACGCCCAACAAATGCGGCACAGTAAAGAGTTGTCAATATCCCCACACTGAGAGTTACAGCAAAGCCCCGGACAGGGCCTGTCCCAAAATAATAAAGTATAATGCCAGTAAGCAAAGTAGTAATATTAGAATCTACTATCGCAGACAAAGCCTTGCGATACCCTGCATCCACAGCCGCATCTCTGGTAGAGCCGTTCCGAATCTCCTCCCGTATTCTCTCAAAAATGAGCACATTTGCGTCAACTGCCATGCCCACAGTCAATGCCAGGCCCGCAAGCCCCGGCAATGTAAGGGTAGCTCCAAAGGCAGCGAGCAGGCTTAACATAAAAAAGAGATTAAGCGCCAAGGTAAGCACAGCAACAAGGCCGGATTTCTTGTAATAAAGCGCCATAAAGACGACTATCAAGAGAGAGCCTATGATTATAGCCGTAATGCCCTTTTTAATAGATACAGCTCCAAGTGTTGGTCCAACCGTTCTCTCTTCTAAGATCTTCAGGGGAGCCGGGAGAGCGCCCGCCCTTAGCACAACAGCCAACTGCTTTGCCTCCTCCAGTGTAAATCCGCCTGAGATGCTTGCCCTCCCCCCCCCAATAGCTTCATTGATTCTTGGAGAAGAATAGACAACGTTGTCGAGTATAATTGAGAGATTCCTCCCAACATTAGCGCTGGTTATCTTACGAAAGATTCGCCCCCCTTCAGGAGTCAATGTAAGAGACACCTCGACTTTTCCTCGAACTATGCTCACACGAGCATCGGCAACGGAATTGCCTGTCATCAGCACTTCATCCTCAACCTTGACTGGATTGCCCGCCCTGTCCCGCAAGGTTATAACAGGCATATTGCCACCGGGAAGAGGAATAAGCCTGAACTCAAGTTTTGCGACGGATCCAACCACTTTTTTTACAGCTTCAATATCCTTTATACCCGGCATCTGCAGGATGATCCGCTTTTCTCCCGCCCTCTGTATTAATGGCTCTGCCACGCCAAACTGATCCACCCGATTGCGCAAGGTTTCTATAGCTTGATTTACTGCCTCATGTTCTATCTTTGCAGCCCTAAATGCGGGAAACTGGTAGACCAGTATAGGCCTGCTCCCGGTTTTTTTAACTGAAACAAACTCAAGATCCCTATAATCCTCAGCAACCTTTCCCTTAACCCTTTCAACGACCCTGTCGCTAATCACAGTGAGCTCAAGCTTAAGGTCATCAGTAGCCTTTCCCCTAAGGATCGCTATCTTCTGCTTCCGAAGCTCGGACTTAAGGCCGTTAGCTATACTTTGAAGCCTGCTTTTTACAGCTTCTTTAGTGTCAACCTCATAGACAAGATGAACACCCCCAACCAGATCCAAGCCCAAGCTTATAGGCTTAGAAATCCATGTGCTGTCTCGAAAGGCATCCTTAAAAATTGTAGGTGCAATAAATGCTAAGCCGCCTACAACTGTCAACGCAAATATAATTAGCCGCTTTTTTACCTCAGATGTCACTTGCCCGCCTCCAATATCACTTATCTGAAGAGCCTCCTAACTTCTTTTCTATCTTCTTTTCTATCTTGCTTTTTATAACCTTAATCTTTACTCCATTAGAAACCTCTACAAGTATATAGTCTTCATAAATCCCCGCAACCCTTCCTATTATCCCTCCCGATGTAAGG
Source organism: Candidatus Dadabacteria bacterium (assembly GCA_003694225.1). Taxonomy (GTDB): domain Bacteria; phylum Bdellovibrionota_C; class UBA2361; order UBA2361; family J135; genus J135. The sequence goes on along the minus strand of RFKT01000013.1, from coordinate 2,042 downwards.
AGCTTGTCGCCTTTCTTTAAGGAATTAACCATATCTTCCTGAGCCTTTAATTTAGCCTGTTGTGGCTTTAGTACCAAAAAGTAAAACACAAAAAAGACCATTACAAGCATGGGGATCATGCGAACCACAAGCTCCCCAAAAGAAGGAGGCGGCGGCAGAGAATCCTGCTGAGCAAAAGCCGCGCTCTCAAAGTTATATGCAAGCACAAGATAAGCTAAAATCAGCCGTGGCATCCAATGCCTCATTAATGTGTGCCGAATAGAAACCATATTTTTAAATCACCCTCCGCTATACTTCTTCTTTATCACCGCCCTTTTTATCATTACATCCCTCTTCGATGTCCACCCCCTTATACCGCATCCTTATCTTCCGATAAAGTGCCCCAAACTGCCCGGCCTTTACTGCCTCCCTAATAGAAGCCATAAGCCCCATATAGTGGGCGAGATTATGGATAGTTACAAGTTGAGGGCCTAGCATCTCTCCCGACTTAAAGAGATGGTGAATATAGCCCCTAGAGTAGCGCCTGCAAGAAAGGCATAAGCACCCTTCATCTAGAGGCATATCCGCCTTGGCATGCCTCGAATTTTTTATATTGATATAAGGCTCCTCCCCACTTATAAATGCCCGGCCGAACCTGCCACTACGGGTAGGAATAACGCAATCAAAGAGATCTATGCCATGCCTTACAGCTTCAACAATATCACGGGGAGTTCCAACTCCCATCAGATATCTAACTCTTCGGGGACATAGATCTGGAACATGATAGTCAAGCACCTCGTACATAACATCTTTTGGCTCCCCAACGCTAAGCCCGCCCACAGCTACTCCATCAAAATCCATCGCGCAGATCTCTTCCGCCGATCTTGCCCTAAGATCTTTATAACATCCCCCTTGGGTAATCCCAAAAAGGGACATTGTGTCTTTTGTCTTCGCTTTAAGCGATCTCGATGCCCACCGAAGGGTTAAGTTAAGAGATCTTTCGACCTCTCCGTAAGACAGATCCGCAGGCGGGCACTCATCCAATGCCATTGCAATATCAACTCCCAGATCCTCCTGCAAGGAAACGGCAAGCTCGGGAGACAAAAACTTTTTTGCCCCATCCAGATGTGAGCGGAATTCTACCCCCTCTTCTGTGATTTTCCTTAAAGATGACAAGGAATATATCTGGAAACCACCGCTATCGCTCAATATAGGCCCATTCCAGCCGGTAAACTTATGTATCCCCCCAAGGGCTTTAACATGCTCTACCCCTGGCCTTATCCAAAGATGATATGTATTTACAAGGACAATCTGGGTGCCTATCTCCTCAAGCCTTTCACAATCAACTCCTTTGACGCTTCCCCTTGTGCCCACAGGCATAAAGTTTGGAGTATCAAACTCTCCCGAGCTTGTAGCATATACACCACAACGAGCATTGCCATCTTCGGCTAATATCCTAAACTTCCCTTCTTTCATAAGATCAACATTCCATCTCCATAACTTAAAAATCTATACCTGTTGGAAAGAGCATAGTGATAGCTTTCCTCCAGCAATTCCCGCCCCATTAACGCTTCTACTATAAGCATATGGGTTGTTCCGGGCTGGTGAAAATTAGTCACAAGGCAATCCACCAGATTAAATTTGTATTCCGGAGTAATAAATAGATCAGCTTCAAACTCTTCACCTTCAGCACACTTAACCCTTGCCATTGATTCAAGGGCTCTTACAACCGTTGTGCCGACAGCTATAACCCTACCTCCACGATCCTTTGCATCTCTTATCTTTGCCATCAAAGAAGCTGAGAAAACGCACCTTTCAGGCGCGGGAGGAATCACTCTTGTCTTTCCCTCCTTACCATGAACGTATACAGGAATAAAAGAAGGAGTGCCAACGTGCAATGTAACAAAATCCACGCTATACACAGCATCCCTTAGCCGATCCATTATCTCGGGTGTAAAATGAAGGCCTGCTGTGGGAGCGGCCACCGAGCCAGGATGCGAAGCAAAAAAGGTTTGATAGTCCCTTTCATCTGCTTTATCCCCTTCTCCTCCGCGAATATAGGG
>RFKT01000012.1 GCA_003694225.1 Candidatus Dadabacteria bacterium | reverse complement strand
CCTCTAAGGGTTCTACTAAGTCCTAAAGATTAAGTGGATTTCTTCCGATCATAAATATATAAGGAAAATAGGCAGTTGAGGTTTATTAGTAAAAATTTGTCACCGGCTGCGCCCAAAACAAGAGATTGTGCATCAGATTAGTAGAAGGGGATTTTTTAGTTCTTCAAAGGTTTTGTAGTTATGGCAAGAAATAGCAGGAATAATTCGAATCTTACCTGTTCATTTTGTGAGAAAAGCCAGGAAGAGGTTAGAAAGCTTATAGCTGGCCCTGGGGTGTATATATGCGATGAGTGCATAGAGCTCTGTGGGGACATTATCTCCGAAGAGCTATCGGCCTTTGGCGGTGGGTATGCAGATGCTAAAGTGCCAACTCCTAAAGAGATCAAAAAGGAGCTTGATGAATATATCATAGGGCAGGAACATGCCAAAAAGGTTCTCTCCGTTGCAGTTCACAACCACTATAAGAGGATAGCGTGCAATTACTCGAGAAAGGGAGAGATAGAGCTTCAAAAATCCAATATTCTCCTTATAGGTCCTACCGGTTGTGGCAAGACTCTCCTGGCTCAAACTCTTGCTAGGATTCTTGACGTTCCTTTTACTATTGCCGATGCAACGTCTCTGACGGAGGCAGGATATGTCGGGGAGGATGTAGAAAATATCATTGTTAACCTCCTTCAAGCGTCAGACTACGATATTGAGAGAGCTGAAAAGGGTATAGTGTATATTGATGAAATCGACAAGATAGCCCGAAAAAGCGATACACCCTCAGTAACTAGAGATGTTTCAGGCGAAGGAGTGCAACAGGCTCTCTTAAAGATCATCGAGGGCACTGTAGCGTCTGTACCTCCAAAGGGAGGGAGAAAGCACCCCCAACAGGAGCTTATACAGGTTGATACCAAAAACATCCTGTTTATAGTAGGCGGGGCGTTTGACGGCTTGGAGGATATAGTAAGAAGACGGCTTGGCGCTAACAGGCTGGGATTCGGAGAAGCGGCTTTAAGGGCAAAGCGGGATAAGATAGAGCTTAATAAAGAGCTTGAGCTTGAGGATCTGATGAAATTCGGAATGATCCCCGAGTTTGTTGGGAGGATGCCTGTAGTATCTGTGCTGGAGGAGCTTGATGAGGATTCGCTGGTAAAGATCCTTGTAGAGCCAAAGAACGCCCTTGTAAAACAGTATACTCACCTAATAAATATGGAGAATACAGATCTTACTTTCACTCCAGAGGCTCTCCGGGCTATCGCCCACAAAGCTATGGAAAAGGGCACAGGCGCAAGAGGGCTTAGAAGCATCATTGAAGATACAATGTTAGAAGTCATGTTCGAACTTCCTGGAAATGATGCGATTAAGGAGATTGTTGTTACAGAGGAAGCCATTAAAGGTGAAAAGCCTCCTGTAATTGTTCATCACAAAAAGGCAATGACAGGATAAGAGACGATATAGCAATTACTGATTTGAAATAATAATCTCTACACGCCTGTTCCTTCTCCGGCCGGTCGCAGTTGCATTGGATGCTATTGGATCTGTTTCTCCAAATCCTTTAATGAAGATCCGCCTTTTTTCCACTCCTTCTTTAACCAAGGCGTCTGCTACAGCCCATGCTCGATCTTCTGATAGGTGTTGGTTGTATGCTAGGGAGCCTGTGGAATCTGTGTGACCTTCAACGAATATACGCCTATTAGGGATCGTCTTTAAAACTTCCGCCATCTCAGCAGTTTGCCTATAAGCATCTTTGGTTAGCGATGCGCTGTTAAACCTGAAAAGCACATCCGGAAAGTTGACCACTACCCCGCGGTCACTAAGCCGCGCATCTGCTCCTCTCCTTTTAAGCTCTCTTATAAGCCTCCTGTTTTCTTCAAGCTGCTTCTCTTGAGCCTTGATTCTTGCCTGCTGCTCCTGAAGGCGCTTTTCGTTTGCCTCCATAGATCCTCCAAGCGCACCGCCGGCAAGCGCCCCTGCCGCAGCTCCAATAGCAGTACCGACTCCAGCCTTGCCGCTTTGGCTTCCGATGATGGCGCCAAGTCCTGCTCCCAGTGCGGTGCCCGCCAAGGCATCTTTCTGGGTGGTTGTCATTTGTTCCGAGCACGAAATAAGTAAGAGCAAAGCTAAAATAGAGAAAGTGCGCGTACACTGTGTCATAATCATTCTCCTATACCTTGTGATATGTCAGAGAGGCCAGCCAAAGCTTCTTCGTTATCCGGATCTAATGAAAGAGCAGTCTCAAATTCAAATTTGGCATCTTCTTCTCTCCCTTGCTTTATATAATGGCGGGCTATGTTTATATGAAAAGCAGGGTTATCCGGGCACAATCGAGCTGCAGTTTTATAGTAAAATAGCTTATCAGAGTCATCTTGGGATTCCCTTGCCTTTAGCGCGGTCTTTTCAGCTTTTTTACACTGCTCGGAATTCAGAGAAAGAGATTTTCGATTAGATGGTACGCGTGGCGGCGAAATGGCGCCAACACTATCTCCTACCGTAGCTATCGTAGAAGCTCGGGAGTTGTCTCTGATTTGGATCTTCCTTTCTATCAATGCGCTTCTCTGCCTACCTTTTTTATGGTATGGCGCCTTTGCATTTGAAGAGATATTTGGAGAGAGTCTGGATCTGCTTTCAAACGCCACATTATCTTGTCCTAGCCTTCTGAGCTCCTCAATTTCTGCTTGCTGGGAAAGTATAATCCGCTG
>RFKT01000090.1 GCA_003694225.1 Candidatus Dadabacteria bacterium | reverse complement strand
TCTTTAAACATAGCACCTAAGTTCTCAGCTATCTTTCTAGCGTCTCTCCGGGTTTCTTTGCTTGAATACCTAGCGGGCATATTAATAGCTGTAACATTTCCACTGCCAAGCGCATCTGCGGCAAGAGCACACACTACAGCCGAATCAATGCCGCCGCTTAATCCAAGGCAGGAAGACTTAAACCCGCACCTCCTTGCATAGTCTCTTATCCCCAAAACAAGCGCCCCATAGATCTCTTCAACCTCAGAAGGAAAAGATGAGCAAGCTACCGGAGAAAAGCCTTCATCCAGGTCAACAACAAAAAAATCTTCTGAAAAGTTTCTGCCTGTAGCGCCAAGCCTGCCTTTCCCATCAAACACCATGCTAAACCCGTCAAATACTATCTCCCCTTCATATCCATCGTGAGAGCCCACAGCATTTACATAGACAAAGGGAACGCCACATCTATGTATAAGCTCTCCTATTATGCTCGCCCTTTTTTGCTTCTTTCCAACCGAAAAAGGTGATGCGGACAAATTTACCAACACTTGAGCTCCTCTCTCACAAAGCTCTCCAGCAACACTTCTCGGATAGCCTTCCTCCCACATATCTTCGCAGATCATAACGCCGACATTATGCCCTTTTATCTCAAAGATCTTTCTATTCCTAGCTTCTGAAAAATACCTTTTCTCTGAAAATACATCGTATTCAGGGAGAAGGGTCTTATCTGTAATTCCTACAAGCTTTCCATCTTGCACAAGTGCGGCAGAATTGTAGCGGCATTTAAGGCCATCAGGACGGATTTTCTCTCTATCGAGATCGATAAACCCAACTATAGCGGCTATACCACCTGAGCTTGAGGCTATCTTTTGAAGCCCTTCTAGGTTCCTCTCGACATATTCATCATCCAGAATCAGATCCATGCATGCATAGCCGGGAATGGCTAGCTCAGGGAATACCACAAGATCTGCCCCTGCCTCCGCTCCTTTCTTAATGTAGGAGATAATCTTATCTACATTCTCAGAGATCCTTCGCGGATCTGTATTAATCTGCGCAATTCCTATCTTCATAGCTCCGCAAACACATTTTGGCACCCTGCCACATAAGGATCATACAGGCTAAGATACCTGACTTTTGCCATATCCTCAAAAGGCCGCTTCCACAGGTTGGAAGACTGCAAAAATATAAGGCTTACTTTGTAGGCAAAGGCATCCCTCTCCCTCCTGATTCTTCCAAAAGGAAGTATAGCACCAGATGCTATCTCTATCTCCTTTTCAAAAACCAACCCGTATCTCTCTACAAATTCCCCTGCAAATTTCTCTAGATCTCCATCATCTATCTCTAGGTAACCGAGCCTACGCCGCACTAAGTCTGCCACCAATCTCTTTTTATCTCTGTGGATGAATATTTTCCAACCCACGCCCAAAAAGAGGGCGCCGCAAATTCCAGCTACAGTATACCTTATAAAACTTCTTCTTTTCATCGCATTACACTCCGCCGATCCTATCTGCCGCCATCAGTGAAAGAGCACAGATTGTAAGAGAAGGGTTGGACGGCGTAATAGTCGGAAACACCGACCCTCCTAAAACCAGCACATTCCTATACCTATGATGCACTAAATTAGGATCTACAACAGAATTATCCCTATCCACCCCCATGGGTGTTGTACCTAATATATGGGATTCCGTCTTTAAAGGCTTTTCAGAGAACTTGATCCTTTCAACAGGAAGCGGCGCAAATACTCTATGGGCTGTCTCCTTTACGTATTGAAGCGAAGACAAAGCATAGTTTGAATGACCCTCGAATATCAGCTTAGGCTTCTCCCATCCTTTAACCTCTATTCTATTTTTTGGAGATGGAAGATCCTCTATAATAAATTTGAAATTTGCCGCCTCTCTGTAGCGGCCTTTTTCAAGCCTCAAAAGGGGAATATTTGAGCTTTCTATAAGCACTGCTCCCCTCTCCTTTCTGTGAGCCCCGTCATAAAGCATATACCCGTGTGCAGTATGAGAGGTTGAGCCTTGAAAATTCCTCACTCCATCTAGCATAACCCTGCATCCTATAGATAACTGCTCTGAAAGCCCTTCTCCTAATCCGGGGGATCTATCGCCGGATCTAAGGAGTATAGCCGGATTAAAGATAGCATTAGCACCCAACACTATGATGTCCCCCTTAATCCTCTTTATTTCGCCGCCGTGTCTTACTACAACTCCCTTGGCTTTTCCTCCCTCTATATCCAAGGCTAGCGCTTCAGATTCAAGCATAAGCTCTATGCCATCCCTTTCATAGATCCATGCAAGCTCATTTAGCACCGTAAATTTTGCATCTACTGGACAGAGATAACACACTCCAGAAGCACAGCACCTATGTCTGTGCGGAAGCTCCTTTGAAGGACGGGCGCAGGGAAGAGGTATATACATAGATGGATTTGCTTTCCTCATCAGTTGATCCACCCTGTTAAGTGTGTGAGGCTTTAATGGAAAAGGCTGAGATCTCGGAAAGAGATCGCTCATTTCTCCTGCTACCTGCATAACCCTTTCAGCTTCGCAATAATATTTTTCAAGATCGTCATAGCTAACAGGCCAATCGCGCCCGACGCCGTAAAGGGAGTTAAGCTTAAAGTCTGACGGATGAAACCGCGGAGTATGTCCCCACCAGCAGTTGGAACTTCCGCCAAAAGCAGGGGTATATACCCACTCTTTATGCCTGTTAAGATTGATAAAGGTTGACTCATAATCAACCGAAGATACAACTCCGTGCTTCTGCATATGCCTTCGATTAGCCACACGCCACGAATGGGTATCCCGCTTGCCCCTCTCAATCACTAAAACCGACCCATCTCCTTTGAATGAGCGCATCAAAAAGAATGTAGAGGCAAGGCCGGTGCCAACCACAATCATCTTATAGCGGTTCTTCTCTCCATCCATCTTAAAAAGCATTATAT
>RFKT01000089.1 GCA_003694225.1 Candidatus Dadabacteria bacterium | reverse complement strand
CCCTAAATGACGAAGCGGTTGACCTGATGAAGCTTATAAGGCGGGTGCGTCGCAAAACCAAGAGGGCACTAAAGACAGCATCCCCCTCCTTTGGTAGGAACAAGAGAAAAGCGATGCGGGCTATAAAGAAAGCTCAAAAAGTGCTGTTGTAGGGTTGCAGTAAAAAGACTGATTCAGGCAAATATTTGTGGTATTTCTCGCACTCTAAATGCGCTTAGAAATAAAAAGAAAGATTGAAAATGCGCCGATACTTTTCGTTGGTGTATCTTGCAATCATGAGTATAAAAGGGAGCAAGGTAAAGTAGCATTATGTTTGTAGGCCTTATGCGCTTTTCTTTTATATCATTGCTATTGTATATTTCCTCTGTAATTTCAGCCAGACCTCTCTTTGCTGATTTTCCTTCTACTTTTGCATTTGGACTGGGGCTGGAATTGACCTCAGAGGAGATCTCTAAACTGCAGCAGTATGATTTAGTGGTTGTGGATGGAACTGATACAAGCAGTGAGCAGGTAGCCCAGATTAAAGCGAACGGAGCCATTGTGTTAGGCTATGCTTCAGCTGGGACCATTGAAGAGGGACGGTGGTGGTCTGAAAAATTAAAAGAAAAATTTTCCATTGGATACTGGGAGGAATGGGGTGAATGGTACGCAGCTGTATCAAAAAGGAAATATAGGATATTCTTTCTTAGAAAGATCGCCAAACCCATTTTAAAGAAGGGATTTGATGGATTGTTTCTTGACAATGTAGACATGATAAGCCAATTCCCACGACAGACTAGGGGCATGAAGAGACTCTTAAAAATGGTGAGAAAAAAGCTTGGGAGCCAAAGACTACTCTTTGTGCAGAATGGGGACAATATTATAGGGAAATTTGAAAAGTACATTGATGGGTGGAACAGGGAAGATGTGACCTCGACATACAATTTTGACTCTAAGACGTATCAGCTTCAACCAGAAAAAGATAGAAATAGCGCACTCGCAAAAATAATAGAGATGATATCAAAAGGGTTTATTATAACAACAGCTGATTATACCGCTGATGGTGACTTAGCAGATACAGCCTTGAGCGTAGCCAATGCATGTGCGGTAGGTGCCATCCCGTTTGTTTCTGATATTCATTTGAGCCGCCTTCCAGATGAGCCGTTTAGATGCCAGTAAAAAAGTGACAGTATACACTTTCAGAAAATGTCAGCCATTAACACATAGTTAAAACATGATTTTCTCACCTTCTAAGGGAATCTCAGTCTTTATGGTCAAAGGTTTGAGGTTAAAAATCCAACTTCTTTGCGGGGCTTTCATCTACTGAATACCTCCTTTTGTCATAGATCTCTACCATCTGTATGCTTGAATGCCTTGAGAACTCAAGCACCTCTCTGTGGCTTAACCCTTCGTCTAAAAGCTTTGTTATTGAGGTCGCTCGCGCTGAATGTGGAGAGACAAAATTCTTAATCCCTGCGGCGTGGCAATACCTTTTAAAAAGCTTGTATATGCCGCTGTGCGAAATAGGGGCTTTTGTTTCAACAGAACCTCCCTTGCCGCGAAAGCTCACAAATAGATAATCGCCGCTTTTGGCTCCGCGCTGCAACCTCTCGGAGACCTGCCTTAAAACAATCTTTGCAGCCCAAGGAGGAAGAGCCTGATTGGCATCCTTCCCGGATTTTGTAGACCTTAATACAAGGTACACAGTGCCTTTGGCCGTTTTCCTTACATCTCCAATTCGTAAGGCAGCAGCCTCACTCCGCCTTAGCCCTCCGCCGAATAGGACAGCTAATATCGCCTTGTCACGCAAGCCCTTTGGAGTGTCTTCATCAGGCAGGCTTATGATTTTAGATACCATATTAAAGTCAACCATCTCCGTAGGCCTCTTTTGTCCTGATTGAGCAGAAGGAAGCTTTACAGATTCAGATGCGAACGGATTTGGCTTGTTATACAACCCTGCTGAGATTGCGACGCGATAAATCCTTCTCAGGGCAGCTATCTTTTTCCTGATTGTTGAATTAGTTAGGGTGTATTGTGTGCCATCCCTCGATAAAGGCCTCTCTCCCACAATTGCTGGCATTTCCTTGTCTGATTCGGAAGATTTTAGCCTAGGTGATTGACCTGGCCTTGATCTAAGCCAGTTAATGTATTTTATAGCATCTATTTCAGTAGCGTTTAGAAATGCCTTCTCTGCCCATAGCCCCATCTCTTCGCCGCTTATAAACATATTCCACTCTTTGAGAATCGGAATGTAGGTCTTACGTGTATTAGTAGATTTCATCGAAAGAAAAGCGGCTACGTGAGTCCAGAGCCTTCCCTTCATATCTTCCTTGGGAGATGCAGCCAAAGCCATCTTGTCATCAGTTTTATCCATCTAGTTAATTGTAGCTTCTGTAACAGGCTGTAACAATAATTATTATTCTTCGTATAGCCGGTATATTGTTGTATCTGCAATAAGAAGGGAGAGGGCTTTTTATCTTTGTTTTGTTGTGGTAAAAAGCTCCTTTATGAAAACATTGTGCGCAATATTACTGAGTGTGGCGTTGTGCGCGCCGGCAAGTTATTTAACTGCAGAGGAAGTATTTCAAAGTGGATCTCCCCACCTTTCAGATGGATTTAATCCTCCCACAAGTTTTGCAGAGTTGGTAAAAGAAGTCGGGGGATCTGTAGTTAATATCTCGGTTGTTCAAGATGATGATGCTTCTGTTGCGATAGGGAGCGAGCATGCTTTGGGATCTGGATTTGTTATATCAGAGGATGGCTATATAGTTACCAATAACCATGTAATAGCAAAGGGAGGAAAGATAATAGTCCGCTTTTTGGGTGATAAAAATGAGTATGACGCTCATGTTATTGGCCAGGATGCCAAAACTGATTTAGCGCTTCTAAAGGTTGATGCCGGTAAGAAACTTAAGCCTGTGTATGTCGGCGACTCTGATAAGGTTCAGGTTGGAGATTGGGTTATAGCTATAGGGAATCAATTTCAGCTTGGCCAGACTGTAACAACTGGGATTGTATCTGCAAAATCCCGCCGAGTGCCGAGCGGAGGTCCCTACGACCACTTTATTCAGACAGACGCCTCCATAAATCCTGGCAGCTCCGGCGGCCCACTCTTTAATACCAAAGGGCAGGTTGTTGGAATTAATACGGCTATCTTTACGCCGGGCAAGACACAATTTGGGGGAACTGGATTTAACATAGGTATAGGCTTCGCTGTTCCCATTAACCTTGCAAAAAGAATCATTTCACAGTTGAAGAAGGATGGGAAGGTAACGCGTGGGTGGCTTGGCGTTTTGATACAGCCTGTGACGCCTGATGTGGCAAAGGTGTTTGGTTACTCTTCACCACACGGG
>RFKT01000088.1 GCA_003694225.1 Candidatus Dadabacteria bacterium | reverse complement strand
CTATGTAGTTGACACGCTTTCTAAAACGAGCTTCTTAGAGCGTGTAAGAGAGCTGGGTAGCGCTTTTTTAAGGGAGCTTTTCCGCATTAAGGAGTCCTGTAAGTGGCATGTAAGGGAGATACGAGGCATAGGGCTTATGGTTGCTGTTGATTTTGGAAGTGGAGCTAAAGCCTTTCAAAGAAAGCTTGCGGATAACGGGCTTATATGCACTACACTTGGAGATGAGGTTTTGAGGTTTTTGCCTCCTTTGAATCTCTCAGATGAGGATCTGGAAGAAGCGGTAGACATTGTGGAGGAAACCTGTATCAATCAGTAATAGAACGTGTGCAAATGACTTTGGAAGAATTGGCGTTAGATCTTGTAAGGACACCGAGCGTTACAGGCTCTGAAGAGGAGATCGCAGATAAAATTGAGCGGCTAATTAGATCACTAAAAAGTGTAAAAGATTGCCTGAGGCTTTCCAACACTATTGTGGCTCGTGTCTCTTCCCCCGGAGCTCCTTACACAATTGCGCTTTGCGGCCATCTTGATACTGTACCGGGCGATGAGGTGGGAGAGAGGGCATTTGTAGAGGGTGGCAGGCTTGTCGGCACGGGCTCTTCTGATATGAAGGGAGGGGTGGCGATTATGCTAAAGCTCCTTGAGTTTCCTCCTGAAAGGTTTAGGTTTAACACTTTATTTATTTTTTATGAAAGCGAGGAAGGTCCTTATGCCCAAAACGGGCTTCATCAGCTTTTTGATGGTGGCGCTATAAAGAGTGAAGATATAGACCTTGCGTTTTTTTTAGAGCCTACAGACTGCGTGCTTCATGTGGGGTGTATGGGGATTGTAAACGCTTCTGTAAGGTTTCACGGCGTAAGGGCGCACAGCGCCCGTCCGTGGCACGGGGAAAATGCAATCCACAAGGCGGGGGAGGCTTTGGTGCGGCTTTCAAGGCTTAAGATTCCGCCGGTCAATGTAGGAGGTTTGGAGTTTCAAGAGAGTATGTCTGCCACTATGGCACAGGGAGGAATAGCCCCCAATATTGTTCCAGATCTATTTGAGATTAACATAAACTACAGGTTTGCCCCTTCTAAATCCATAGATGAGGCAAAGAGATATGTGGAGGATTTCTTTAAAGGGGAAGGGGAGGTTGTCTTTGGCAATCTTCAGCCCTCAGGAAGTATAGTTAACTCAAATCCAGTGCTGAAGATCTTCCGTGAAACAGTATCCCTTCCGGAGCTTCCAAAACACGCCTATACAGATGTTGGACTTTTTGCTGAACACGGAATAGAAGGGGTCAACTTAGGACCGGGGCATACTTCTCAGGCACATAAGAAGAACGAGTATTTAGAGCTTGAAGATTTAAGAAGGTGCTACAGGATCTACGAAGACTTTTTGCTTAATTGAGCAGATCTAAGAGCAGATCTCACTTTTATATTTTACCCAGTTATATTTTACCCAGTATTTTTGCCCCGCTTTCTAACTTATCCTTTCAACCACACTTTTAGGGCCGAAAAATGTAATTCTAAATACGGCTGCTTTTTCGCTTTCAAGCTCGGTGTTATATGGCACAATTCTATAGATATAAATTCCTCCCTTTTCCACTTTGGTGTCTTTGACAGAGAATGTAGTTTCCTCTTTTGGAGCTTTTAGTTTTCTTGTGGATTTTCCCTTTGCCTCTGCCTTTTTTCGCAGTTTTCTGAGTGTTTCTAGATGGGTATCTTTTAAGTCTGCTATCTTTTCAAAACGGTCTTCATCAAGAAGGGTTTCTTCAAGGTACTCTAGCTTTGCCTTATATACTTTGTAACCTTTTAAGTCTTTAAGTGGTTTTCCCCTGAGATCCTTCTCTGAGGAGTTCCACGAAAAGATAACAGCCTTTTCTGTTAGATCTACTTTTAGGTTCCTCACCCCTTCAGGCGCCAGATCTTCCGGTGGTATCGGCGGCATATAGTAGCCGCACGAAACAATGGAGCAGATCACTGCCGCAAGAAGCAGAGCTACGGAGAAAATCGGTGTTTTTTTACCGTTGAGCCAACACATTTTATTGCCGTCTCCTGCATACGTCCTTTATACGACTTAACGCATCTTCTATTTCTTCTTCCGTCACAGTCAGCGGCGGATAGATCCTTATGTTGTTTCCACTTGCTCCTATAATCAAGAGGCCATCTTGCGCCAAAGCCTTGATAAATTCAAGTTTGTCTATATTTAAGGTCGCTCCAATCATAAGGCCGCACCCTCTTATCTCTGAAAATATATCTTTATGGCAGGAAGCTATATCCCTAAGCCCCTCAATTAATTTTGTGCCTTTTTCGATCACTTTGTTCAGAAACTTCGGTTCAGAGACTATCTTTGTAACTTCAGCCGCAACGGCTGTGCAGAGAGGATTGCCTCCGAATGTAGTGCCGTGTCCTCCTATGCCTACGCACTTGGCGATCTCGTCACTGCAAAGGGTTGCTCCTATGGGAAGACCACCCCCAAGCCCTTTGGCTGATGCAACGATGTCGGGTTTAACATCTGTGTATTGGTAATAGTAAAACTTTCCTGTCCTCCCCACTCCGCACTGAACCTCATCGAGAATTATCAAAAGCCCATATTTCTCCCTTAACCGTTCAATTCCCTCAAAGAATCCTTGGGGGGGCAGTATAACGCCGCCCTTTCCCATAACAGGCTCAAACATCACAGCCACAGTCTCCTTAGTTATGGCTCTTTCGATCGCTTTAAGCTCAAATGGCGGAACGATAGTGAATCCATCCAGAAACGGAGCGAATCCTTTCTTTACCTTTTCGTCGTCTATTGCAGAGATTGTGGCTAATGTTCTTCCGTGAAAACCTCCTGAGAAGGTGATAATTTGGTGTCTATTTGTGGTTGAGCCCCATTTGCGCGCAAACTTAATGGCCGCTTCCGACGCTTCAGCCCCGCTGTTACAAAAGAAGACCTTATCCATGCCGGATGCCTCTGAAAGCCTCTTTGCAGCTTCTCCGTGGGGCATATTGTAAAATACATTGCTTGAGTGTATCAGTGTGCCTGCCTGCCTCTTTATTACCTTGAGTATCTCTTGGTTGCAGTGCCCGAGAGACACAACTCCTATCCCTGAGGTAAAATCAAGGTATTCCCTTCCCTTTGTATCCCATACCTTAGAGCCCTCTCCTCGTTGAAGTGTTATGCCCAGAGAGCGCGGGTAGCACCTAACTGTATACTCGTTATATTCCTTTAAGGTATTTTCCTTATCCTTCATATTCCTTTACCTCTTATCCCATATCCCGCCACTATGGAACAAGGATAGAGAGAGGAGATCCACACTTTTCTTCTTTAATATGCTGAATTGACGGTCAAATTTTTTAGCATCCTTTTACTACTATTATCTTTATCTGTTAGGG
>RFKT01000087.1 GCA_003694225.1 Candidatus Dadabacteria bacterium | reverse complement strand
GTCCAGCTGCACCCTGTGGTCCTGTATCTTCTTGAGGTCCGGTATTTCCTACAGGTCCTTGTGGCCCTGTTGGTCCAGTTGGCCCTGTAGGTCCTTGCGGACCCGTTGGACCTTCCGGTCCCACAGAGAGGGTGCTAAAATTGGTTACAGACTCTGCCAAAGAGTCTATAAGTTGCTGTTGGCTTTCGTTTACATCGATAGCCGCCTGCACTTGCGCTTCTAAGGCGCTTAGAAAGATGTTGTTGTTGTCAGTAAGAAGGAGGAGCCGCTCTTTCTTTTTGCACTTGCCGCCTTTTCTTAAAAATGCAATTCGCCTTATCCTGTCAACCCCCCTCTCTTTTAGGCGGTTTAGAAGGTACCGCTTTCGCACACAGAGAGCGTATGTCTCTGCCGCAGCGCTTTGAGGCGCTATAAACGCAGAGATGTATAGTAGGATTAAGGTTATTGAAGCCAGCTTTTTTAGCGCCATTTTTGCAAACTCCGGTAAAATACAACAACGATAGGCCTAAAAGACCTTTTTACAGTTAACACTAACTTTTGTTTAGAACATACCGAAGAACTGCTATTGGCGGGCTACAACTTCAGTTGGGAGCCACCACACATTTTCCCCCTTAAGGGTTGATTGTAACATGTTATGTAAGCTAATCAACTTTTCTCTGGGAATTTTTTATTTAAGAGGGCACGAAACCTTTCCTGATGGTATTTTCTGTTACAGTTCGCGGCTCTACAAACTGTATGAGATAATCTGGCCCACCGGCTTTGGAGCCTATGCCGGACATGCGGGCCCCTCCAAAGGGCTGTCTGTATACCAATGCGCCGGTTTGTTTCCGGTTTATATATAGGTTTCCCACCTTAAATTCTTTTATTGCTTTCTCTATATTCGCCGGGCTTCTGCTGTATACTCCGCCGGTTAAGGCATATTCGCTGTCTAGGGCGAGATCTATAGCTTCGCTGAAGGATTGCGCGGATCTACACGCAACTACAGGGCCGAAAAGCTCCTTTTTCCAGACCCAATGGTCTCTCTCTACATCGCGAAATATTGTCGCAGGGATGTAATATCCTTCTTCTGCCGGTGTTTTCCCCTTAAATGCCAGCTCAAGCTCAGCCTCTGCCGTTCTTATTGAGTCCATAAGCCTATCGTATGACTCTTTGTCTATTACAGGGCCTAGGAATGTTGAAGGATCAGATGGCCGACCGACTATAATATCTTCCGTCGCGGAGATAAGCCTCTTTAAGAACGGTTCATATATATCTCCTACGCATATAACCCTAGAGCATGCAGAACACTTCTGACCAGCAAATCCAAAGGCGCTCAGAAGCACTCCCTTTATTGCCTCATCGAGATCTGCGTCTTCATCTACAATAGCAGCATTTTTGCCACCCATCTCCGCTACGACCTTCTTTACATTTCTCTGTCCCGGCTTTACTTCGGAAGCCTTCCGTATGATTTCAAGCCCCACATCCTTTGAGCCTGTAAAGCAGATCATATCTACAAGGGGGCTTTCTACCATGTAAGCGCCTATCTCTTCTCCCCACCCGGGAAGATAGGAAAGGGCGTATGGAGGACATCCTGCCTCCAAAAAGGCGTCAACAACCGCCTTTCCTACTAGCGAAGTTTGCTCAGAGGGTTTAAATGCAACAACGTTTCCGGTTACAAGCGCGGCTGACACCATACCTGTCGCTATGGCGCATGGAAAGTTCCACGGAGCGATTACAACGCAAACTCCTCTTGGCTCGTAAAAGTATGTGTTTTCTTCTCCTTTAACATCTCCCAGCTTTCTTGGTGGTCCCATCTGAAGCATCTGAGAGGCGTAGTATTCGCAGAAGTCAATCGCCTCACATGTATCTGCGTCAGCTTCAGCCCAGGTTTTGCCCGCTTCTCTCACCATTAATGCGCTGATCTGGTGGCGTTTAGCTCTAAGAACTGCCGCCACGTTCCTTATTATTTTAGAGCGGCTATCAAAAGGTGTATCCGCCCACTTTGCGGCGTTGGCCTTGAGGCTTTGAAGGGCTCTCTCAGCGGTGGCTTTATTTGCAAATGATACTTTTCCAATAACAGTGTGAGGGGAAGCGGGATCTATACTCTCATAGGTTGTTTCTCCTTCAACCGCACTGCCGTTAATGAGTGGCGATGCTGAAAGTTTGCCGCTCTGTATGGTATCGCTTAGCTTATCTAAGGCATCCTTAAAAGCAGTTCTGTTTGATTCGATTGAAAAATCTGTAAGAGGTTCATTTTTGAACATTTCCCTTCTCCTCCGTTTGTATGGGCAGTTAACATTTTCTTATGGTTATTTCTACAATATTTCTATTGAGTGTTAAAGTGAGGCTTCCTAAGTAAGGATGAGATTTCATCTTTTTCAAAAAAGGTGTGCCTTAGAAACGAGTCGTTTGAGGTGTTTTCCAAGAGTCTTCTGATGAGATAACCCATGCCTGGTATAAGCTCTCCTATAGGCACATAGTGCCTCACCAAAAATCCTGCTGCCACGAAGCTGTCAGCTATCGGTTCAGCCATGCCGTATAGAAGCTGCAGCTCAAAGTCTGCGGGACCGAGCCCCTTGTGTTCAGCGTAGCAGCACGCGTAGCTCAAAGAGCGTATATTGTGGGAGGCAAAAGCCGGGTAAATATACTCGTTGTTATCCAGCAGAAGGCGAGTAAGCCGCTCGAAGTTGAAGTCAGAGTGCTCT
>RFKT01000086.1 GCA_003694225.1 Candidatus Dadabacteria bacterium | reverse complement strand
CACTGACAGAACGGGGTTATATCAACAAAGAAAAGTTAGTACAACTTCGCAAAAATGGGACCAAAGCTCCCTGCCACTCCGATTTGGTGCCAGATCCAGAGGAGGCAAGAAAGATACAGGAAGGGATCTGCTAGAGAGAGTATGCTACTCCGCCTTTTGATGTTGGGGCGGCTTATCGCTAATGTTAAGCTTGTCCATTTTATACTTTAAGATTCGCCTGCTTATACCTAAAAGCTCTGCAGCCCGGGTTTGCACATAATTGGTCTTTCTGAGCGCTTTTAGGATTATCTCTGTTTCAAACCGTCTCTCAGCCTCTTCAAACCGTATCCTCCCTGAAACCGTCTCAGATGCAAGATCTGATATGTGGTTATTGGAGACGATCTTTTCAGGAAGATCAGATTCTTCAATAAGATCCTTCGTGCTTAATGCCATCAAGCTTTCAACCACATTTTCAAGCTCACGGACATTTCCTGGCCAGTTGTACTCAACAAGCCTGTTCATTGCTTCTTGCGAAAACTGAAGTTTTCTTCCCTTATAGCTTGAAGAAAATTTCTCTACAAAGAACTCAGCCAAATACGGTATGTCCTCAAACCTGTCCCTCAGAGGAGGCAATTTTAGCCCTATAACATTAAGGCGATAATATAGGTCTTCCCTAAATCTTCCTTCTTTTATGGCTTCTTCCAGATTTCTGTTAGTTGCCGCAACAACCCTAACATCGACCCTACGGGGCACAGTAGAACCAACCCGGTAAAACTCCTGTTCCTGCAAAAACCGCAGAAGCTTTACCTGAACTTGAAGGCTAAGCTCTCCTATCTCATCGAGAAAAAGTGTCCCTCCGTCAGCAAGCTCAAAGTGACCTACCCTCCTACCAACTGCAGTTGTAAAAGCTCCCTTTTCATGGCCGAACAGCTCCGATTCAATCAGTGTTTCTGGAATGGCAGAGCAGTTAATTGGGATAAAGGGGGCGCCGCTTCTTTCGCTTTCAGAGTGAATTAGGCGTGCCACAAGCTCCTTTCCGGTACCTGATTCCCCAGAGATCAGCACCGTCGTATCGCATTTTGCTATATGTTTTATCTTGCTAAAAAGCTCTTTCATGGAGGGAGCCTTTCCTATCATAGGTCCAAAATCACCGCTATACTCCGGCAAAACTGGCTTTCTGGGAAGAGATTCAGCGCGATTAGTTTGAGAACCGTTATCTGGGGAAGAGCTCAAGGCAGATTCGATTACCTGTTTTAACTCCTCGACATCAAACGGTTTGCTAATGTAGTCAACAGCCCCACATTTAAGCGCCTGAACGGCTGATTTTACTGTATTGGTCGCTGAAAGTATGACTATAGGAATGGATGGATTGGATTTCCTGATAGATTTTAAAGCTTCAATTCCATCAACCTTAGGTAGTATCAGGTCAAGGATAACGACATCAGGCTGAAGTTCTGCAACCTGTCCAATTGCCTCTTCTCCATCTTCAGCAGTAATAACGTCATAATTCCCTTTAAGAAGAAGGGTCAGAGAATCTCTAACTCCCGGTTCATCATCAACAACTAGGATCTTCTTCCTCTCAGAGTGCATGCGCAGCAAACCAATAAAAACAAACCTTTCCACACAGCCTTTGAGTGCAGCCTCTGTACTACTCCTATTGCAGAGGATCCACACCCACAATCCGCCGGTAATAATATGATGCAAAAATGTACAGAAAGGGATGAGGAAAGGAAAACTTTTTTATCAGATATATCAGTTAGTTAGCTCCTTTGAGGACTCTTCCCCCTAAAGCGCAGTACAAATATGCACAATTCACTGAAGGTGTCCTAAGAGTTATCCATAATTCTATTAGATAGATCAGAATCAGTCCCCACCCTGTAATTCGAAATCGGTGCCAGGCTACACTCGTAAAATCCTTCGAGCTTTACGGATCCCTTCAGATAGCGCAACAAAATCGTCCATATCAGAATACATCCCAATGCTTGCTCTAGCCGTAGCTGACAACCCAAGTGCCTTCATAGCAGGCATAGCGCAGTGGTGGCCAGCTCTAATCTGTACGCCGTGCTCATCAACAATGGTAGCAAGATCGTGAGGGTGAATCCCTTCAACATTGAATGAAATAACACTTCTTTGAGGTTTCCCCACCTTTTTAGGGCCGTACAATAAAACGCCTTCTTGCGAACGAAGGTGCTCATACGCCTCTTCAAAAAGCGCCTCCTCATGAGCTATGATAGCTTGATAGGAAATAGATAAGATAAAGTCAATCGCCTTAGCTAACGCTATAGCTTCAGCTATTGGGGGTGTCCCTGCTTCAAATTTGGCTGGTATATCAGCCCAAGTAGAGCCATCCTCTGTAACTGTGTATATCATATCTCCCCCGCCTTGATAGGGGCGCATGTCAGCCAAGAGCTCCTCTCTTCCATAAAGAACCCCTATTCCTGTAGGGCCATACAACTTATGTCCGGTAAAAACAGCAAAATCTACATCCCACTCAGAAACTGATACAGGGTGATGTACGATATATTGAGAAAGATCCACCACTGTCTTTGCTCCTACCTTCTTTGCCGCTTTAACTATCTCACCAACGGGTGTAAGAGATCCATAGGCATTGGAATGTGCTGTAAACGCCACTAAGGCAGGCTTAATCTCACTAATCTTAGAAAACATATCCTCTTCATCCAAAGCCCCAAAGGCGTCAACCTTGGCGTAAGCCAACTTAAATCCATTCCTATCTGAAGATATCTGCCACGGCACTATGTTGCTGTGGTGATCTAGAGCTGTAAGCAGCACTGTATCATCTGCGCTAAGGAACGTTTCCGAAAATGAAGTAGCTAAAAGGTTAAATGCCTCTGTGGCATTTTTAGTAAAGACTATGGACCTCTCCGAAACAGAGCCGATAAAAGAGCTTACCTTTTTGCGAGCATCTTCATATGCAGCAGTTGCGTTAGCGCTTAAGGCATAAGCGCCTCTATGGACGTTTGCATTCCTGTAAAGAAGATAGTTGCTGAGCTCTTTTACAACACTTAAAGGCTTTTGAGCTGTCGCAGCGCTATCTAAATAGTGAGTTTCCCCCCCTGAGAAAAATGGAAATTCATCCCGTATCTTTTGTCCCAGATTCAATTTACTCTCCCCATCCTCTTCGAACCGATGTCGACAATTTAACATCTCTCCCTCATACTCCCCCATAGCTAAACTTGAGTAGTTTATTCAAGTATAACACATAAT
>RFKT01000085.1 GCA_003694225.1 Candidatus Dadabacteria bacterium | reverse complement strand
GTGAAATTGAGTTGATTGCAAAAGATAGAGCCATAAAGTATACAAGGCTTTTATATTACACTGCTGGGTCAGCCTTTCTGGTAGCACTTTTGCTCTTTTTGGTTTCTTACCGGGTAATTGGAAGGATTACAAATGCGCTTGTAAGCGCAATATCTGCTCTTTCCAAAAATGCCACAGGGGTTAATCTTGCTGCCGAACAGGTTTCTTCTGGAAGCAAGGCCTTGGCAGACAGTTCAACTGAGCAGGCAGCTTCACTTGAAGAGACTGCCGCATCACTTGAAGAGATATCATCTGTGGCAAAAAGCAATGCGGATCACTCCGGCAAAGCCACCGCTCTTTCATCTGAGATCAGCACACTTGTGGAGCAAGGGGTGGCAGTGATGTTTGAGATGGAAGCCGCTATTAAGGATATAAGAAAGGCTGCTGATGAGACTACAGAGATCATAAAAACCATAGATGATATAGCCTTTCAGACAAATCTTCTTGCATTAAACGCCGCGGTTGAGGCCGCAAGGGCTGGGGATGCGGGCAGAGGCTTTGCCGTTGTGGCCGAGGAGGTGCGCAATTTAGCTCAGAGAAGTGCTGATGCAGCAAAGGATACCACAGACAAGATAAATAAATCTATTTCTCTTGCAGATGCTGGAGTTGAGGTGGTTCAGGCCGTCTCTGATATATTTAAGAATGTAAGTGAAAAATCGGCAGATTCCGCCAGCTTGGTAAACGAAATCTCTACAGCTAGCCGAGAGCAGTCTACAGGGCTGGAACAGGTCAATGTTGCAATTCAAGAGGTAGATAGAGCAACTCAAAATGCAGCCGCCGCCGCAGAGCAATCTGCTGCGGCGGCGATAGAGCTGAAACAGCAGGCGCAAAGCCTACTTTCTATAGTAGATGACTTGGCAGAGCTGGTGCATGGAAATGGAGATGGCAGCACAAAAGCTCCCTTTGAAACCGCTAAAGCTAAGGGTGACAAGAAGAATATGCCATCTGGAGACAATAGGCTATCGGATAGCAAGATATTAGAGGAAACTGTTATCCTTGAAGCATCTGCATCAGAGCCTATAGAGCCAAAAGACTCTCCAAACCCAGAGGAAATTATCCCCCTTGATGAAAGCGATTATAGTGATTTTTAGGCAGAGAGTCTGGACATTAAAGCCCTTAGCCCCTCAAGTGAAATTGCCCCCTTTTTATACATCTCAGATGCTTGAGATGGAGTAACTACTCTGGCTCTTAAAAGATCTCCAAAATCTCCCAGAAAGAGTGAAGGATCATTGTGAATTATCCAAGCGTTTTCATCAAGATGGGTATCCATTGAGGCGGTTAAAAGGGCAATGCCGGGGTAGCGCCGGAGCAAACGAGCACTTCCTTCCGGGGTTGAGAACATGGCTATAACTACAACCTGCTCATTCTGGAAACCCTGTATTCTCTCTTGTAGCAGATCGATCGCAGAGATAATCGTATTCCCTGTTCCTACCATGGGATCACAGATAAGAAGCCTTTGTTCTGCAGTAAGTTGAGCATTAGATGTATAGTAAAATGAGGTCTGCAAAGAAGACGGATCTCTGGTAGCTCCGATATGAAACACGGCTAATTTATCTACTCCTTCAACTGATAGAAACACAAGCCCCGCCCTCCAGATAGGAATCATTACTGAGGGTGCTTGAGAATCTGCTCTCTCTAAAAGTTGCCGAGCAAGGCTTTTTGCCGCTTCTGCAAATGAAATTTCATATTCCGCTTGCCTCCGCAGTGTTGTTTCGCTTGAAGGGGTATTTCCTTTAGCCTTTAGAGCCGGGGGAAAGGCAGTCAGGGCTTTTAGTATATCTTGCTCAATGCCAATTTCTGTAAATCTTATATATTTTCTTACTAAGTCTTGGCACTGGGTGTAGAAGTCTTGTGGAAACGGCACAAATCTTCCGTCATTGCGGCTAGCCATAAGCTCTTCTAACCTTTCAAGTGTTAACCCTTCCGGTGGCAGCGAGACGTGCTCACCCCCTAAATGAGGCACAGGGTTCGTATTAGAAGGGATACATTGGTCAGCGTTTTGGTCTATACCTCTTCTTTCCACAACTACTCCTCTTAAATAATGCCAATTAAACTTCGTGCAATTGCTTGAATATTTCTTTAATGACAATCTCTAAATTGCGTTCACACAACTTACCAGCTTCTAGAATATCTTTATGGTTAATGGAAGTTTTTCTCTTAAGCATTGCTTCCGGACTTACATCAGCTGTGATACATGAAATCCCCACAACTCGCATTCCCAACTGCTTTGCTGCCAACACCTCTGGCACCGTTGATTTGCCCACTGCGTCAGCGCCCATCCGGCGCAACATCTCTATTTCAGCTTTGGTTTCATATGAGCAGCCCTTGTAAATTGAGTATGTGCCTTCACCATGTGGTATGTTGTGCTCCTCAAATGCTGCTCTGGCAATATTGCATAGGGTTGGATCGTAAGGTTCGTAAACATCATAAAAGAGTTCTCCAAGCTCAGGATGGTACACTCCTATTGTAGGATCATCGCCAAAGAGCGATATATGGTTTGTAATTAGCATAAGATCGCCTATCTTTAATTTCCCGTTTAATCCTCCTGCTGAGTTTGTTGCGAAAAATATTTCAGATCCAAGCAAACCGAGCGACCTGACAGGAAAGGCAACCATGGAAGCGGGATATCCCTCATAAAGGTGCACTCGCCCCTGCAATACGGCTACATCTTGGCCTTCTAGAGAGCCAAAGATTAAGTTGCCTTCATGCCCTTTGACGGTGGAAAGAGGAAAGTGAGGGATATCGCCAAAGGGTATTGTAATACGGTTTTCTATAGCAGACGCTATATTGCCAAGGCCGCTTCCCGTAACAAGCGTAACTCTGGGGACAGAAGGAATATGTTCCCTTAAATACGCGACAGCTTCCTTAAGGCCTTTAATATATGAGTCACCATCAGACAACACTTCTCTGTTAATCATTGTTTTGTCCCTCCATAGGACTTAGCAATTCTCCCCACGAGCGCGTACATTTAATCCTTTCTCCAAACTCTCGCTTAAGAGATAAAGCTTCCGTACTATCTGGCTCTATCAGTGCAAAAACCCTTATACATCTATCATGTGCCAGCATCCACCTTGCAGCCACAGGGTTATCTTCAAACCCTGCTACGGCGCCTTCCGGAAGTCTTCTAAACAGTTCGTCCCAGTAAGCTGGGTCAGATTTATTGAGGGGAGAATCATCCCCGCAGACCATATTTTCACTTTGGAAATATCTATTCAAAGATGACGCTCGTACAGAAACTCAGCCATGGATCTCTGTGAGCCTGTGGCTATAACGGACACAATCCCCATTGAGAGAGGTACATCAACAAGCGCATCAGCTCCTGGGACCAATTTTGGGAAGACGTTTGTTATAGATTCTCCAGAGAGGAGCTTTTGTACAAGCGTCTGGTAATAGCTAAAAAAATCGCCAAATGTAACGCCTGTTCCTTCCTTGCCGCCACATAGATCATACATGCCGCGCATAATATCAACGCCGGAAGAAGCAATAAGCTCTTGATCCCTCTTCCTTATTTCTGAGTCATTTGTAAACCCTAAATGGTGACACGTTAATGTCTCAAGAGATATATACACAGGCTGAGAATCGACTAATGTAAGATCTAGATCGAAGACAGCTCCTCTAACGCAGAGCCGCTGTAAAGTGTCGGATAGATAGGAATTGCGTAGAGGCGCTTTTGAGGTATTAGGAAGGTCTGTTTCTTTAAAGGCAGCAGATCCTATGTCTACTTCCTGCTCATGGGATGATTCAATATCGCGCATTGCGGTGTTTTATCTCTGTGGAACCAAACTATACACACTGCGTAGCCGCCTAAGAGGTGCTACAACGCAGGGAATAGTATCACACATCTTTTTGCTACTCCAATTTTGGAAGATGAAAAATTTTACTAGCTTCGGCAGTTGGGTTATATTTAATTGTCGTTTATTGATAAAGTGGGGTGTGTTATTATGTTTCCAGGCTTAGAGTCATTCGATCGCTCGGACTTGAATTTAGATAGGGGGTTTTCAATGCAGCTTGGCAATGAAGCCGGTCGTGAATATGTGGCTAGATTGGAAGAAGCAGCTGATTTTCTTACACAGCGCATAAGCCGGTTTCCTAATATATTGATAATTCTTGGAAGCGGTCTTGGCGGTTTGGCGGACGATGTAGAGCGCGCTGATACAATTCCTTATGACTCCATCCCTCATATGCCCCGCTCAACAACCGAGGGGCATGCTGGAGAGCTTATTGTTGGGTCAATTGGAGAGAGAGATGTTGCGCTTTTTAATGGAAGGGTGCACTGCCACGATGGCTTGCACCCGAGAGATGTTGCCTTTGGAGTAAGGCTTATGGCTTTGATGGGGGTTACGGACGTAATTGTTACAAATGCCGCTGGAAGCTTAAATCCCGATATGAATGTGGGGGATCATGTTGTGCTCACAAACCATATCTCGCTTTTTTTTTTTTAATACCCATCATTTGGTTTGGAACATCCAAAGCTGGGCGACAAATTTTATCCGCAGACAGATCCTTACGATAAAGGTTTGAGAGATATTTTTCTTGCTTCAGCCGAAAGGCTTGAAGTCGGCGGGTTTTGCAAAGAGGGCGTATACTGTTTTTTGCCCGGACCCCGTTATGAGAGCCGTGGAGATATAAATCTTTTGCGCGCTCTCGGTGGAATCGATCTCGTTGGCATGTCAACAGTGCCGGAGGTTTTGGCGTTAAAGCAGATGAGGGGAGATCAGGTAAGGATATTGGGCGTCTCCACAGTCACAAACAAGGCGGCTGGAATTGGAAAAGCAGAGCCGAGCCATCAAGAGGTAAAGGAAGCGGGGGATAGGGCAGCCCCTAGGCTTAAATCAATTATTAGAGAGGTCTTAAAATCTATTTAATCTGCCCATAAGAAGCGATGTTTCTAAAGGCGGCCCCTTGGAGCTATTATTTTGGTGCCAGGCTCTTAAAAGGATAGTAAGATTAGGGCATTTCTGAAAAGGTGCGGGGCTACTCTATGGAAAAGGTGCGGGGCTACTCTATGGAATTCAAGTTCAAGCCTATTTTATGGGAGTTTTAAGAATTAGGTGTGAAGCCTAGTTATAACTCAGCGGGATTTTAGGTATTATAGGTTTTACTAACACATAATATTCGACTGAGATTCAGAATAGTTTCCTCGAAGTCGATAAAAAGTAGCCCCGCTCCAGAGAACGAGAAAAGTAGCCCCGCTCCAGAGAACGAAAG
>RFKT01000084.1 GCA_003694225.1 Candidatus Dadabacteria bacterium | reverse complement strand
TCTTTTAACTTATAATATGTGCTTCCTAAGGCCTGCATAATATCTAAATTTTTAGGATTTTCTTTGTAGGCTTCCTCGAAACCCTTTAAGGCTTCTTGGTATCTCCCCTCTTTGTAGGCAAGGTAGGAGTCGTGCAGAGATGGGATCTCTTCAGCGATCGCTTTGGATGAAATAAAAATAAAAGAGAAAATAAGGTAGGCAAACACAAGGGCTAAATATAGAAACTTTTTTATGCGAGCTGTCCCTATACACATTAAAAGCAGGGCGCACCAAAGCAAATAGGGGCCATATTCATTGTAAATGGTAATTTTCCTTTCAACTGTAGCCTTTTCTTTGTCTAAAAGAGGGTTTTTTCTTAAAGCAGACATTATATCAGAGTCATCAAGTGTAGCTCTTATGTAGGTGCCTCCAACTGTTTTAGCTAGTTTTATTAAGCCATCTTCATTAAGCCTGCTTATAACAAGCGAGCCCTTTCTATCGTGCATAAAACGTCCGTTTGGAAGCTCAATAGGTCCTCCTTCAGGGGTGCCTATTCCTATTATACTTATTTTCATACCTAATTTAGCAGTAATGGGGCCAACATCTGAAGGTGCAAGAGATCTATCTTCTCCATCTGTCATAACAATTAGCACCGAGTCGATGCTTGTTGTCCTATCAAAGCTTTCGGCCGCAATTCGTATGGCATCAAAGATGTTTGTCCCTTGAATTGATGTAAGCTCTGGGGAGATAAAGTCTGCAAACTGTCTCAGCGCCCCGTAATCCGATGTAAGCGGACAATAAAGGTAGGCTGCCCCAGCAAACAGTATGATCCCGACTCTATCGGTAGAGCCAGAATCAGAGAGATGGCTTATGATATCTTCTAATTTGCGTTTAGCAACGGTGATTCGCGAAGGATAGACATCTTTGGTGTACATGCTGGCGCTTATATCGATAACTACCATTATATCCCTTCCGTAAGAGCGGGATTTTATCTCCTTAAATCCGTTATAGGGGCGGAGCACAGCAAGGCATATCAGTATGGTTATTAGTATAATAACGTAGCGATTGTAGAGATTTTTATGTATATTTCCACTTATGCCGGCAAAAGATGACAATATCTCTTCCCTTTTTGCGGTGTGTATTCTTAACACAAGCCAGGTTAATGCCGGCACAACAAATAACAGTACCATGCTGCGATCGAGAAAACCCATGTGCTGGATTTTAACCTTGAGTTGGAGTTCATTACCAGAGCAATTTTCTCTGAGATGATAAGAGATTAAAAGAATTTCATAGCAAAACAGCGGCCAAGGGCGCTCCTTATCTTAGCGCCCCATTGAGGTGGTAACTGCAGCAAGTATGTATGTTAGGCTGCTCTTCTGCGTGTGCTTATTCTTCTTCCACTTGCCACTGCTTCCAATATAGCCTTCCTTGCGGCATCAGGATTGAAGCCTAAGTGGCTGCATATTGAAGGGAAGGAAAATATATACTCCTCATCTTCCGTGTTAAAGAGAAATTCCAGCGCTTCTTTTTTCAATTCTCCACCTTTTTTTAGATCTTCAATAACACGGAGTATTATTGCTCTCATTAGCTCATTTTCCGGCACATATCCCCTGCCGGTACCGTATGACAGGTCTACTGAAGGAAAGGGGCGCTTGTTGCTCACAGCCAACTCCAAAATATAATCTCCAGTGAATGTATCCATAGTCCTTCCTTCAAAACCTGAAAAATTAAGAGAATTTTTTAGAACCAAAAAAACGGTTGGATTGCTCTTAGAAAAGAACGCGATCGGTTGATCTCCTCACTACAAAAGAAGTTATTGGAGGTAATGACAATAATGTTGCACACTATTTTTGCGCGCTTTTGTATTGTAAGGTGATGTACTGATTGGATACTTAACGTCCTAATTTTACGGTAGAAAAAACAGAAAAGCTACGTCACTCTGGAAATAGCATAGTCTAAAAGCAAAAATAAATCCGAGCAATTGTCTTTATTGAAATTTGTATTCCTTTGAAGGGATAGAACCTTTTCCTTTGCCATTTTAATAAGCTTTTCAGCATATTCCTTTGCCTCTTCAACTATGCCGAGAGACAGAATTTCTTTTGTGGCGGCTTGAAGATCTTGCTGTGAAATTTCGCACTCAATTCTTCCTCCATTTCCCATAAGCCTTTCAAAGAGGGGGGTTCCACAGTTTTTCCAGAGCACATTTATAATAGAAGGCTTTCTCTCCCGTATATCAGTTCCTATCTTTTTGCCCAAAGTTGCTTCAGTTCCTATAATGTCTAAAATATCATCCACTATCTGAAAGGCTATACCGACGCTTTCTCCAAACTCCCACATCTCAAGGGCCAGAGGCTTGTCTCTGGTTGGAATAAAAGCCCCCGCAAGGGCCCCCAAAGCAAAGAGAGGGGCTGTTTTTTTTCTGGCTATCTCAAGGGCAGTTTCTAAGGAAAAATCCGTATTCATCTCATCAAGAAGCTCCCCCTCTGTAAGCATCAGGCAGCTTCTTTCTGTTTGCTGGACTATGAACGGGTGTAGCCTTGAACAAAGCCCAAATGCCCTAACAAATAGAAAGTTTCCAGCCAATAGCGATGGCGCCAGCCCATAAAGCTTGTAAGCGCTTTTTCCATGCCGCCTCTGTTCAGCGCGATCGATTATATCGTCATGAAGTAGCGTGGCGGTATGAATTAGCTCAATACCTGCGCAGATAAGGGATAGCTCTTCACTCAAGGCGCCATCTCCAAATATGCGGGATACCAAGAGGGTAAAAGCAGGCCTTATCCTTTTCCCCCCTAGCCCTATCATATAATTTGAGATCTCAGGGAGCAGGGGCTCCTGGCTTTGTAGTGTCTTTTCGATTACATCCATTACTCCGCCAAGTTGAAGCCTGTCTCTAAACAGCATCTCAATAGAAGGTTGTTCGTTTAAAGGCTCAACTCCTTCATCTTTGGTAGGCAGTTGTTCCATGGCACCTAAAAAATTTATTCCGTAGTATATTTAGATAGATAACCCCCCTTCATATGTACTTTAGCAAAATTTTACGGAAATTAGAAGTGTTTCAGCGGTTAGCAGAGAAACCTTACTGCGATAGGATCTATAAATTTAGGTGCTTTTTGTGGATCCGCCACTTTCTCTTTGGGCACGTTCCTTGCAAAAGAAGTTTTCAGAAAAATAAAAAGTGCAAAATACACTGTCAGAGCTGCCGGTTTTGCATCTATCACATTGCAGGGATTCTTTTATAGAGAACTTACAAGGATTTGTAAAAACAGGGATTTTGCATTTGTAGTAGGGTTGTTATGAGCTATCTGTCTGTTTTTAAGGTCTGTTCAAAAAATTGCACATCAATAAGTTATTTTTTTCTTATTTCGGCGTATTGTTTATTTTTACTCCGCAGAATATCCCAGAAAATAGCAGTTGTTGCAGTGGTTTTTATAGCTTTCTCTCCGAGTGTTTTGCAGGGACAGAGCTTTCCTCAAAGGCCCTATGTATTAGTAAGGGGAAGCGATCAGATTGCCTTATTGGCAAAGGCTCAGAATTATCAATCACTGTATAATCAGATTCCCACATCCATTTATAGCTCTTTAGGGAGTGTAAGCAGCTGGAAAACCGCGCGGCGTGTTAGCACAATATTGGCGGTATCGTTCAGAGGGTGGCTTGAGAATAATTCTTATCTAAAGCAAGCGGCTAAAAACGCCATATTAGCTGCTGTTACTCCGTCAAACAGCAGCTATATTCAGCCAACTGCTTCTGCAGGATATCGTGTCGGATCTTATCCGTGCGCACTGGGTGCTGCATTCGATATGATTTACGATGTCTTTTCTCCATCTGAAAGGCAAACTGTCATTAGTAAGCTTCAAGAATGGGTGATAACCCTTATGGGTAATGATCCCAGTGTGGCATCAGACCTTCAAGTAAAGGTCTTTTTTAATAACAGGTCAATTACAACAAATATAGCAGCTCAAAAACTAAATGGCGTGCTTTGCACTTCAATTGCCATTGGAAATGATGCTACTCCTTCCTTTGTAGCTCAAATTACTGGTATGCCAGGCTTAAATCCTCCTCCTCCAACCTTTATAGAATTTATCAGAATCTTGGCGGAAGAGGTCTTTTTCAATTTTTACAGAGATTATTTTAACCCTGATGGATCTGCAGAAGAGTCTGTTGGGTATATTAATTATGGCCCTTTGGCTTCAATCTATGGCATAAGGGCTTACTTAAATTCCGGTTTGGGAACAGTTGATCCAATCGCCGGCTCAAATCTGCTGAAAACTCCCCGTTGGCTTTCTTTGATGTTTAACTATTCTACCGCTAAGTTTTTTAAGCCGGATGATGCAAATGATAGCCATACGGGACCAGGGTTTGACCCAGTATTATATTATTTGATTGACCGTGCTCAAGACGGCGAGGCTCTTTGGGGTTTGGATAGAATTATCCAAAGGGTAGGTGAGCAGAATTATTGTGCAGAGCAGGAAACCCACGGATTTGGGTGCGCTCTTATGAGATTTTTGTTTTATCCAGAAAGCCTCTCTTCAATTCAGCCTGCAATTGCATCTGGATTTTTCAGAGACAACCTTAATCCCCCCAGCCTTAACCATAGAAATCAAAACTTCAGCGGAGTGGGAGAAGGCGGGGAAGCGATAATGCATAATTCGGCTACTGCTTCAGAAAAGCAGATGGATCTATTTGTATATGTTCACGATGAATTTCATATGCATGGAGGGGCAAACAGTCGGGTTTATTAC
>RFKT01000083.1 GCA_003694225.1 Candidatus Dadabacteria bacterium | reverse complement strand
TAAGAAAAAGGACACCCAAAAAACTTGCCCGGGTAAAAAGAAAGGACACCCCCAAAAAAACTTCCCCCCAGAAAAAGGACACCCAAAAATTTATCCACAGATTCAGTAGGTTAGAGGATGCAAGGATCTGGGTGTCCTTTTTTCTGGTTGGGAGCCCTCCCCCAACGATTATACACATAAAACATCAAAAGAGAGGACACCCAAAAAACGAGAGGAAGAGAGCCAGCTCCCCAAAACCTCAACTGGTTGATTTTATGGGATGATTTTGGGGCAAAAGTCAGGCAAAAGTAACCCTGTACCTTCTCGAAGAGCTGTGCAAAGTAGCCCCGCACCTCTCAGGAGAGAGGAGTAGCTCCGCACTTTGGGAGAGAAAAAAGTAGCCCCGCACCATCTCTCCCATTCCCATGCAGGGCAAATTATGGAGCGCAGGCATCTTGCCTGCATATTAAAGGCGCCAGGACATCCAAAGGGCCAAAGAATGTAGGTGTCAGGTATTTCAGGTGGTTAGAAGTAGCCCCGCACCTTTGCGAAAGTAAAAAGTAGCCCCGCACCTTTGGGAGAGAAGTAGGCAAGATAAGAAGAGGAATTTGCCTAAAGATTCAGTGTGTTAGGGGCGGAGTGGTTGGGGGCTATTCTTTGTTCTGAGTGCAAAAAAGTAACCCTGTACCATATCCCATAGCCCCGCACCATTTCCCATTCTTTGGGTGTCCTTTTTCGGTTTAACCTCTATGATTGGGATGTATGAGGATATGCATAGTTACTACCTCCTATCCCAGATTTGAAGGGGACGATGCCGGGATCTTTGTTGAGCGGTTTGTAAAGGCACTAAGCCCCCTTGTGGATTCTGTGCTCATTATCGCCCCGAGGGATAAAGATGAGCCTGCATATGAAAAAGACGGAAATATTGAAATAAAAAGGGTTGAATACTGGCTTCCTTTTGGAAGAAAAATAGCATACGGCCAAGGGATCCCAACAAACCTAAAGAGAAACCCCCTCTTGGCTGTACAGGTGCCATTTTTGCTCTTGGCTATTACTGCTTCCTTGATTCGGGAAAGACAAAGCTACGATTTTGTGCTTGCAAGCTGGATCTTTTCAGGTGTCGCCGCTTGGATAGCATCTATCTTTACAAAGATTTCCTACATAATCACCCTTAAGGGCACAGATATGAAGCTACTTGAAAAAAAGCTTTTTTCTTCCCTAGTAAAGAAACCCCTTATAAACGCTTCCTATGTCGTCTCAGTAAGCAGACCTTTTGTAATGGAGCCACCGCCTCACATGGCCTCTACGGGATTAAGGCTTATCTTTGTTCCCAATGGAGTTGATATTCCGATTCCAACAGAAAAAGAGATAGAAGAGTTCCGCAAGGCTAAATCCTTCCCAGCCGATGATAAAAATATTATCTTTGTGGGAACCCACCATCCAGGGAAAAACATCCTCTTCCTCCTCCACACCGTTTCACACCCGCTTCTATCAGATTTTAACCTTATCTTGTGCGGGAGAATATCAGACGATTCTTACAAAAAAGAGATCTATGAGACCATAGAGCGGTTAAAGATAGCTCAGCGGGTTCGTATAGAAGGCGCTGTAAGCCCAAACGAAATTCCTCTATACCTATCAGTGTCTGAATACTATATGACGGCATCAAAATATGAAGGAATGCCAAACGCAGTCTTGGAGGCTATGTCAGCAGGGCTCGTTGTGCTGGCATCAGATATAAAACCTCACAGAGAGCTTATTGAAGATGGCAAAAGTGGTATTATCTTCAGTGACGATATAGAGGCACTTGCAAAGAGGATCGATAGGCTAGAAAAAAATCCTGAACAAAAGGCTAAGCTGTCAGAGAATGCACGCAAACGGGTAGAACCCCTTACATGGGATGCAACAGCAAAGATGTATTTAAAGCTGATCGGAACAGAGAGATAAAATAAAAAAAGAAAAAGAAAACAAAACAACACACAACGGCAGTAGAGAAGCTCACTAGAGAAATCTTCG
Source organism: Candidatus Dadabacteria bacterium (assembly GCA_003694225.1). Classification (GTDB taxonomy): domain Bacteria; phylum Bdellovibrionota_C; class UBA2361; order UBA2361; family J135; genus J135. The sequence goes on along the minus strand of RFKT01000083.1, from coordinate 1,804 downwards.
TGGATGCACGCCCGGAGGGACTTGAACCCCCAACCGCTGGATTTGGAATCCAGTGCTCTACCAATTGAGCTACAGGCGTAAAACGGTAATCAAAGCTTTAAACAAAATGGAGCTGGCAAAGGGACTCGAACCCCCGACCCGCTGATTACAAATCAGCTGCTCTACCAACTGAGCTATGCCAGCTCGCTTAAACTCAATCGAGGTATAAGATGATATAGGGAAAGACAGCGTAGGACAAGATTAAGCACCATAGTTATGGGAAATTCTTGCCAAAATAGATTATTTGTCGTAAACCTTTATGGCAACTTTAAAACCGCCTTTGCCCACGTAGCTCAGACGGTAGAGCACTTCCTTGGTAAGGAAGAGGTCTCGGGTTCAAGTCCCGACGTGGGCTTGGACCTTGTAGCCAAAGACCCCCCACCCACATGGCGATACCGACAACCCGCATTTCTTTCTAATGCATTGAAAATACAAAAATTATCTTCCTGTCGCCGTCAGAAAAATTTAACCAAGGTGAAGGCTCTATCGCTTTGAAATCAAAGGAGAATTTTTTTTTCAATAGATTTGCTGTATTCTTTTGAATCTGCTAATCTCCCGATTTCTATAGGTATTGATATTTATATGTGCCTTTTTACGGTCCATAAAACAGCTTAAAAGATAAGCCTTTGGACTGAAAGGGAGGGTGTTTATCTGCTGCTTTTAACGTCAGTTTTGCAGGTAAATGCTAAGGAAGTAGGTTTTCCAAACGGTGGACGCTCCACGTAGAGAGATAGTGGATTTTTGATTGGATGCTTCTTAGTTAATTGTTTTTGCTTAATTGAGAAAAGTGGCAAAAGAAAAAGAAAAAAAGAATAAAAGCAGAGGATTGTTTTCTGACGGCATCTCCTATTTCAGATCAAGTTGGGAGGAGCTTAAGAAGGTAACAACTCCTACACGACAGGAAACAGTTCAAGCAACTATGGTTGTTATGTTGATGATGATAATTGTGGCTGTTTATCTCGGCCTGCTTGACCTTATATTTAACAAGCTTATGCAGTCTATTTTGTCATAGAGAGTTGCTGGAGATTACAAAAATTCTAATGCTTGTCGGAAAAGTTTAGAGATGGAAGAAGAAAAGAACAGAGAAGAACTCTCCGTTGATGGTGGGAGCCAAGTTGCCCAAGAAGACAGCCAAAGCGCAAGTCTCACAGATGCTGAGACGGGAGCAGTTGAGGAAAACCATGAAACAAGCAACGCCTCGCTTGATAGCGCCATCTCTGAAACAAACACAATTTCTAAAGAGAACACAGCACAAGGTAACTCTTTGCAACAAAGTGCGCTCACGGAAGCATCTCCAGACAATGGTGAGACTCTCTTAGAAAATGAAACCGAAAGCGCTGATCTAGACGCCTTAAAAGCGGAAGAGAAAAAAGAAGATGCGAAGGGAGATATTGCACAAGAAGAGACCGCACAACAAGATGCTGCTCAAGCCATGGAGCAAAACCAACCGCAACAACAAATAGCTCAACAACAGGAAGAAGCACAAGATGCAACCCTACAAGAGCCAAGCGAAGATACAGAGGGAGCTAAAGCAGATGCCTTAGGTGATGCGGAAGATGCAGATGAAACAAAAAGTGCTCCGGATGAATTTTCAGAGATAAAAGAAGGGATGGATTGGTACGTAGTTAATGCTTATTCAAGCTACGAGCTTAAAGCTCGGTTGTCCCTTATAGAGAGGATAAAAGCAAATAAGATGGAGGATAAGTTCGGTGCCATATTAGTTCCCCAGGAAGATGTGATTGAAATAGTAAGGGGACAGAAAAAG
>RFKT01000082.1 GCA_003694225.1 Candidatus Dadabacteria bacterium | reverse complement strand
ATGCGATTTTGACGCTATCTATATGAATGAGCACTCCCTTCCCGTTGTGGTTGAAGACAAGTGCACCGCGTGCGGAGATTGTGTTGAGATCTGTCCAAAGGATCTCTTTTCGATTCACCCTGTAAGCCATAGGCTTTGGGTGGCATGTAAGAGCGAGGCCTTTGGCGATGAGGCGGAAGCCGAATGCGCTGTGGCTTGCACGGGATGCGGCAGGTGTGCTGCGGATGCTCCGCAAGGGGTAATCGAAATGAAAAATGATCTTGCTGTGGTTAATTATGAGTTGAACGACCTTGCAGCCAAAAAAGCTATAGAAAGGTGCCCCACCGGAGCTATTGTTTGGCTTGGAAAAGGGGGAGAGGTTGAGAAGGGAAAGAGCGCAAAAAAGATTGTAAGGAAAACGCCGTTACCGATTGGATAGGAAGGTTTTTGATATGATGGCATACACATTTTCACACGGCGTTCATCCTCCCGGAAGAAAAGAGATCACATCCGGCTCATCTATAAAGAGATTTCCCTTTGCGCCTTATTTAATACTGCTTCTTTCTCAGCATGCAGGAAAACCCGCCGTGCCCGTTGTAAGGGAGGGGCAGGAAGTAACCCGAGGAGATCTTGTAGCCAGAGCGGACGGCTTTATCTCAGCTCCGATTCACGCCCCAGCAACCGGGATTATCAGGGCTATAGGAAGGGCATTGGATTTTGACGGAAAGATGGCGCCAGCTATATTTTTGGAGCCTTATCCAGGATCCCCTCAAGTTCGCCCTAAGGGGAACCCCGTTGATATTGAGGATCTCTCACCTTCTGAGATAGTCGATCGGATAAAGAATATGGGGATGGTGGGTTTAGGAGGAGCTGCATTTCCAACCCATGTAAAGTTCTGCCCACCAGAGGGAAAGAAGATAGATACCTTGATTGTAAATGGGTGTGAATGTGAACCTTACCTTACAGCGGATGATGTTGTAATGAGGGAGCAGAGCGAAGATGTTGTGCTTGGGATAAGGTTGGCCCTTAAGGCGCTTGGGGCAAGCCGCGCCTATGTTGCAATCGAAGATAACAAGCCTGAAGCTATCAGGAAGATGAAGGAAGCTGTGCGCGGTTTTGAAAACATTGAGGTGGCAGTTTTTAAGACCAAGTACCCGCAGGGAGCAGAAAAGATGCTTACCCGCGCGCTGTTGGGCAAGGATATTCCATCTGGAGGGCTTCCTGCCGATATAGGTGTGATGGTGTCAAATGTGGCTACACTTGCGGAGATAGGGGCTCTGCTCCCTTATGGGCACGGTATTATAGAGAGAGTAGTTACAATGAGTGGAAAGGGGATAACGAAGCCAGGGAATTACCTGATTCCTATAGGAACCCCCCTTGAATTTGTGCTCAGCCATGTAGGGATGAAAGAGGATGCGGCGGCAGTCATCTTTGGCGGCCCTATGATGGGAAAGGGGGCTGTCTATCTAGAGGCTCCCATTACTAAAGGGACATCAGGGATAGTTGTGCTTTCTAAGGAAGAGCTCGGAGACCGTAGAGATGAGGCAAAGATCTATCCGTGCATCCGATGCGCTGAGTGCGTTAATGTATGCCCTATACACCTTAATCCATCTAAACTCGGTCTGTTGGCGAAAAACTACAGGTTTGATGTTATGGAAGAGAAATACCACCTCTTTGATTGTTTTGAATGTGGCTGCTGCTCTTATGTGTGCCCTTCAAACATTCCGTTGGTGCAGTATTTCAGGCTTGCAAAGCAGGTGCAGAGAGAGAGGAGATCTCAAGGCAATTAACGGCGTATATTATGGAAGAGAAGGTTGACAGACGGTATCTCAACTTAAGTGTTAGGACCTCACCCCATATAAAGAGGGGCGTAACTGTCCCTAATATTATGGCAAATGTCGTTTTGGCTCTTGTACCCATATCCGCCCATGCGGTTTATGCGTTTGGTCTGAGCGCTCTGTTGCTTATTGCCTCTACTACAGCATCATGCCTTCTGACGGAGTACTTTATTAATAGGGTGCGCGGCGTTGAAAATACCCTTTCAGATTTCTCGGCCGTTATTACCGGAATGCTCCTTGGGCTTACCCTTCCTCCCGGATTCCCCCTCTGGATGGGGTGCGTTGGAGGGGTAGTTTCCATAGCCTTAGGAAAGTCGCTTTTTGGAGGATTGGGCTATAATGTCTTTAACCCCGCTCTTGTGGGAAGGGCATTTCTTCAAGCTGCGTTTCCTGTGGCAATCACCACTTGGCATGAGCCGTTCCAGCTGGATAGATTCGTCTCCTTGATTCCTTCAACTCTTACCGTTCCCTTCTCCAAACCGATAGTGGAAGGTGTAACAGGGGCTACTCCTTTAGCGCTTATGAAGTTTGACCACAAGATAGTGCCGCTTGACACCCTCCTTTTGGGTGTTACAGGAGGCTCTATAGGAGAGCTTTCCGCGCTTATTATCCTTATCTGCGGCGTTTATCTCGCCTTTAGGCGGATGCTTGACTGGAGGATCCCTGTTGGTATGACAATTACTGTAGTTTTGCTCTGTGAGGCGCTCAGGCTTTATAATCCAGCTTATCCATCAGGGCTTTTTATGGTTACAGCGGGCGGTTTTATGTTGGGCGCATGGTTTATGGCAACGGATATGGTCACTTCTCCCGTCACCCCCCTTGCCGTTTGGATCTTTTCAATAATTGTTGGGGTTTTAATCGTTGTTATAAGGCTTTTTGGAGGTTTGCCCGAAGGAGTCATGTATGCAATTTTGATCGGGAATGCAGTAACACCCCTTTTAAATGAAGCAACACAACCAAAGGTCTATGGCACCGGGTGAGTGTTAAAGAGAGGATATGGAAGGAGAAGAAGTAAAACGCACAAAGACATCAGCTCTTTACAGGGCCCTTGTGGGTTTGGCGGCGCTTTCTGGGGTGCTGATAGTTGTCGTTGTGCAGGCAACAGACCCGATTATTAAGGAAAATAAGGCTCGCGCCCTTAAAAGGGCTGTTTTTAGCGTTCTGCCGGGAGCTGAAACAATTGTTACCTACGTTGTGAAAGGAGATGGAAGAGTTGAGAAGCTTAAGGGGGAGGACGAAAAATCGGCAAAGTATTATGCTGGCTATAGCTCAGGTGGTAAGCTTGTAGGGGTGGCTATAGATGCAGCGGGGCAGGGGTTTCAAGAAAGGCTTAGGCTTCTGTTCGGATATTCACCTAAAAAGGAGGCAATAATAGGGATGAATGTCTTAGAGAGCAAGGAGACTCCAGGGCTGGGCGATAAGATAGAATCGGATCCAGATTTTACCGCTCAATTTAAGGCGCTGGATGTT